>DATAQT010000256.1:0-23208 GCA_036264535.1 Paraburkholderia sp.
CAAGCGCCCACACTTATCGGCTGTTAGTTTTTAAAGATCGAGCCGCACCACCCGCCGCGCCGGAACTGCAACCACCGGCACCGCTTCGTCTGCGTCGCTGCATCAGCAGCAGAGAGGCGAGATTATGGAGAGCGGTCCGCGTTCCGTCAATACCCTTCTCACAAATTATTTGAAAAAGTTGAAGAGCTTAAAATTTGAGCAGCGCCGTGCGAAATTTCAATTAGTTAGGCATCCGAGTTAATTTGCCGGCTTGCCGCACCGAAAGGAAGAGAAGAGTGGAGTTGTGAAAAGCCGCCTGGCAGCTTTTCCACAGAAAATGTTCGCAAGCCTGTGGATAACCGCTCCACAACCGCGCCAAGTGCTTGATGCAAAACCGTTCTCGCGCGTTGCGCGCCAAGCGCGGCCGCGCGTCCCCCTCATATTCAGGCAGACTTCATCGCCACACGCGCATTCGTCCGCATAAAAGCGCTGCGCTCGACCATCGCGCCGAACAGCAGCCCGATCGTCGCCCACATGATCACCTGCATGCCGATCGCGGTGACGCGGAACTTCCACAGCAGCACGGCCGGGAACGTGGCCGGCACTTCGTTGATGACCGGCATCGACAGTTGCACCGCCGCGATGATCGCAACGAACACGAGCGCCGCGACGATCGAGCCGTTCCACGCGCCCAGCTTTGCCGCCACGCGACGTCGCAGCTTCAGCGAAAACACCATCGTCGCAAGCGAAATGGCGATCATCAGAAAGAACAGGCCCGTGCGCGTGCCGATCGTCTCCGGATCGCCCACCGATGGCGGATTGGCCGGATACTTGATATTCGGCACGATCACGAGCGCAATGAACGCGCCGAGCGCGAGCCACACGGACAATGCGCGCACGCTCAATGCGCCCGCGCGCCCATATGCATAGGCAAACACCAGCGAGAACAGGCCGCCGAATGCCGCGCCATAGGTGACCACGCCAGTCAGCAGGCCAAGGCCCACCTGCGTCTCGCGACTCACGATTTCGGGCTCGGGTGCTTCGCCGCGCGCAGCGGCCGCCTTTTCTTCGAATGAAATGGCCTGATCGACCTGCGGCTCGCCGACGATTCGCGCAAACGCGAACGTGAGCAAGCCCGCGACGATGCCCGCGAGCATCCCGCGCACCAACAATTTACCAACCATGTCGAACTCCGTTAGTGGCAGGGGAAGCCAAGCAGATGGCGGCCGTCGTGCACGAACTCATGCACGTACATGCCGGGCACGAGCGACGTCGCGCCCTGTTCCGCACCAACGAAATAAAGCGCGAGCAACAGCAGCAAACCGCCGAACACGACCCACGGCAGGAGTTCGCGCAAAGGAATGGGAGTGGGCTGGGCCGCGGGTTGCGCGGCAGCATCGAAGACAGCTTCTGTCATGATGGAGATCTCCTGGGGTAACGCGCCCCGAACGTCGATTACAAAGGAATGGTGCGAAGCTCAGGTCTGGCTTTCGGCTCTTGTGGATTGCAATGCCGATTACAGTGGCGCGACCGCGCCGGGCTCTCACCGGCTTCCGTGCTTCGCAGCGCCCTTATTCTACGCGCTAAACTGCGGCTTCCGTGACGGCGACGGCTATAGTGCAACGCGCGCTGCGAGCCGATGAAGCCACGCTGACACGTGCGAATACGGCACAAAGGCAAGGAATGGATACGCGACTATTACTGGTGAGCCATGCGGCAACGCCCGCGCAGCGCGCGGGCCGCTTCCCCGCCGACGACCCACTCGACGCGCGCGGCCGCGCCGAAGCCGAAGCCGCGCGCACACCTCTCGCGCTTCCGTCCGACGCCACCGTGTTCACCAGCCCTGCCGCCTGCGCGCGCGAGACCGCCGCGGCGCTCGGTCTGAGCGCAACGCCTGCCGACGCATTGGCCGATATCGACTACGGCAAATGGAGCGGCCAGCGCCTCGCGGATATCGCCGACGAAGCGCCCCACGAACTCGCCGCCTGGACACGCGAGCCCGACGCCACGCCCCCCGGCGGCGAATCATTCGATCAACTCGTGCGGCGCATTGGAGAATGGCTCGACGCACAGCAGGCGGACGTGCGCTCATGCAATGCCGTCAATGAAGCAGCGTTCGCAGTCTCCGCGCACGGTCGAGCCATCGTCGCGATCACACACGCGCCGCTCCTGCGCGCGGCGATCGTACATGCCCTCGGCGCATCGTCGGCCGTGTTCTGTCGTATCGAGATCGCGCCGCTGTCGGTCGTCGAATTACGCCACTCGCGCCGCGGCTGGACATGGTGGCCGGCCGCCACCGTCTGACTGAAAACGCCGCTTATCTGCCCGACACCACGAGCCGCAACCGGTTGGCGCCTTCAGGCGTCAGCGTGATCTCGGTGCGTCTATCCTTCGCGCCGAGATAAAAGTGCTGACGTCCCGGCGAATTCTGATCGTGCGTCGCGTCGGGCAGGCATGACGCGATGTCAGCCGCGACGGCTTCCGCCGCGTCCGCGTTCGAGCCCGCCGCCTGATGCGGCGTCCACGTGCACTGGAAACTGCGATGCGCGGCTGAGCATTGCGCGTCGTCGCCATAGGGTTGCGCGACACCTTTGCCGTCGTCGGGCGTGAGCGAGGTAAAGCCGTCCCGCGCCGCGGCCACGATCCGTTTGAACGCGGCGCAAGGTCGGGGGCTATCGTCGGCGGATGCACTGCCCGGCAGCAGCGCAACGAGCGATGCCGCGGTCAGCGCGATAGCGGAAAGTCGATAGATTTTCATGTTGTGCGTGAAGCTCTCAAGGTTCTGCTGGAAAAGCTCGCAGCGAGCCTTGCATCCAACAGCACGCTTCATGCCCATGCGCGCAAGCGTCGAGCACTCAGGCAACGCAGAGCGGCACACAAATTGCATGGCGCCATATCGCCCGCGATATCGCGCCCCTTCCGATGGAAGCCACTGCCGACGTCATCTCAAACATCATGTCGACCACTACCGCGCCTAGCCCCGCCCGCCTATCGTCGGGCATCGAAGGAATCGACGACATTCTCGGCGGCGGTCTCACGCCGAACCGGATGTATCTCGTGCAGGGTGAGCCAGGCACCGGCAAAACCACCCTGGCGTTGCAATTCCTACTCAAAGGTCTCGACGAAGGGCAGACCGGCCTCTACATTACGCTGTCCGAAACGCGCGCTGAACTGCTCGCGATCGGTGCGAGCCACGGCTGGGATCTGAGCCGTTTCACGATACTCGAACAGTTGCCCGAAGAAGGGCTCAAACCGCAGTACGAACAGACCGTGCTGCACCCGGCCGAAGTAGAACTCGGCGAAAGCGTGCGCAATGTGATCCAGCACGTCGACGAACTGAAGCCCGCGCGCATCGTGTTCGACAGCCTGTCTGAACTACGTCTGCTGGCGGAGAACCCGTTGCGCTACCGTCGGCAGATTCTCGCGCTCAAGCATCATTTCTCGACGCGCGAGTGCACGGTGCTGCTGCTCGACGATACGTCGGCCAGGGCCTCCGGCGTTCAGCTTCACAGCATCGTGCACGGCGTGATCAGCCTCGACAACATCGCCCACGATTACGGCGGCAACCGGCGCCGTCTGCGCATTGCAAAGATGCGCGGCATCAAGTTCCGCGAGGGCTATCACGACTTCACGCTGAATACCGGCGGCCTGCGCGTCTATCCGCGTCTGGTCGCCGCCGAGCATCACAGCGACTTCGACACGAACCCGATGAGCACCGGCACGGCCGCCCTCGACACGCTGCTCGGCGGTGGTCTCGTCCCCGGCACCAATTCGCTGATCATCGGCCCGTCGGGTGTCGGCAAAACCACCACCGTCGTGTCGTGTCTGCTTGCCGCGCTCGAGCGTGGCGAGCGTTGCGCGTACTACGTGTTCGACGAAACGCTCAGCACGCTGATGATGCGCTGCGCGAAGCTCGGCATGGATCTCGCGCCACACGTCGAAAGCGGTCTGCTGACGCTGCGCCAGATCGATCCCGCGGAAATCTCGCCGGGCGAACTGTCGAGCGACGTGCGCAACGCGGTCGAAAACGAGCGCGTGCGCTACGTCGCGGTGGACAGCCTGAACGCCTATCTGCAGGCGATGCCCGGCGAGCGCTACCTGCTGCTGCACATGCACGAGTTGCTTGGCTATCTGAATCAGCAGGGCGTGGTCACGATGCTCGTGCTCGGGCAGCACGGCATCATCGGCGAAGTGCAGACCGAGGTCGACGTCAGTTATCTCAGCGACGTGGTCGTGCTGTTCCGCTATTTCGAGCACCACGGCGAAGTGCTGACCGCGGTGACCGCCGTAAAGAGCCGCGCGAACGATCATGAACGCATGATCCGCCAGTTCCGTCTCGGCACGGAAGGCGTCGAGGTCGGCGAAGCGCTGCGTGACTTCGAAGGCGTGCTGTCGGGCCTGCCGTCGTATCGCGGCAGTACCGAGATGCTCGGCTCGACGAACAGTCTGATCGATACGTCGGGACGGTGAGTAATGGAGCAGCGTGTCCTCATCCTCGCACCGTTCGGCCGCGACGCCGAAGTGATCGCCGCTGTGCTGCACAACGACTCGCGCGCCTGCGTGACGTGCCTCGATGCCGACGCGCTCACCACCGAGCTCGATGTCGGCGCGGGCACCGCGCTGCTCACCGAGGAAGCGCTCGCGAACGGCCACGGCTCGGGCCTCTATGCGTGGCTCGACCGCCAGCCCGCATGGTCCGACTTCCCGTTCATCCTGCTCGCCGCGCGCAGCATGGGTCACCGATCCGCGCGCGGGCTCGAAGTGCTCGAACGGCTCGGCAACGTGGTGGTGCTCGAACGTCCGCTCAATTCGGAAACGTTGCGGCGCGCGGTCACGTCGTCGTTGCGAGCCCGCGGGCGGCAGTATGAATCGCGACGCCTGCTTGCCGAGCGCATCGAGGCGCAGGACGCGCTGGAGCAACTGAACGATTCGCTGGAAAGCCGCATCGCCGCGCGCACGCATGAACTGGCGGCGGCCAACGACCGGCTGATGGCCGAGATCCACGAACGCGCGAAGGTGCAGGCCGTGCTCGTGCAAGCGCAGAAGATGGAAGCGCTCGGCCAGCTGACGGGCGGCATCGCGCACGACTTCAACAACCTGCTGAACGTGATCATGGTCAACGCGGAGCTGATCGCGCGCGTGAGCAACGACGAGCGCCTGCGTGGCATGGCGGCAACCGTCAAGCGCGCGACCGAGCGCGGCGCGAAACTGACCGGCCAGTTGCTGACCTTCTCGCGCAACAGCAATCCGAATCTGCAAGCGATCGACGTGGTCGCGCTGCTGCAGGGCATGCGCGACATCATCGCGGTGTCGCTCGGCTCGGGCATCCGCTATGACAACGACTTCGAGCGCAACGAAATGTGGACCCAGGCCGACGCGAATCAACTCGAGCTTGCCGTGCTCAATCTCGCGATCAATGCGCGCGACGCGATGCCAACCGGCGGCCGCCTCGACATTCACGTGACCACGCGCGATGCGCCCGACCCGACCCTGAAGCACGGTCGCTACGTCGTGATCGAAGTCGCCGATACGGGTGAAGGCATTCCGCCCGACGTCGTGTCGCGCGTATTCGATCCGTTCTTCACGACCAAGCCGGTCGGCAAGGGCACGGGGCTAGGCCTGAGCCAGGTGTATGGCATCGCGAGGCAGGCGGGCGGCGCCACGCGCATCTTCAGCGAAGAAGGTGCCGGCACCACGGTGCAAATCTGGCTGCCGCTGCGCGAGCGGGTGGCCGCGCGCAGCGAAGCCGAGACCGACGCGGAAGCGAACGCGGTCGGCGACAAGCGCGTGCTCGTGGTCGAGGACGACAGCGAGGTGCGTGGGATGCTCGTTGAATCGTTGCGCATGCTGGGCTACACGGTGACCGAGGCCGCCGACGGCCAGGCCGGCCTTGACCGCCTGGTCGACGACCACCCCGATCTGCTGATGGTCGACTTCGCGATGCCGGGCATGAACGGCATCGACGTGATCGCCGCGGCGCGCAAGCTGCGTGCCGATCTGCCGGTGATCCTCGCGACCGGTTATGCCGACGTCGACATTGCCGATCTCGCGGTCGAGCGTTGCACGATACTGCGCAAGCCTTTTCAGCTCGACGATCTGGCGCGGACGGTGCGGATCGGGCTGGTCGCGTAAATCAAGTAAATCAAGCACATCAAGCGGAGCACTGTCGCATTCGCGCCGCAGACTCCACCGGTTCTGCAAGAATTTCCAATTCAATAGTTTGCTAACGAATATTTTGGAAATACAATACCGGCCATGTCGAATCTCGATACCCTGCGCCGCACGGTCAGCAGCATGCTGGTCGTCGCCGCCAGAAAGTGGCGGCGCACGAGTCATGGCGTGCTCGCGGCCTTCAACGTCTCCGAAGCGTGCGCAACACCGCTTCTGACCGCGAGCCGGCTCGGCTCGGCGGTGCGCCAGGTCACGCTCGCCGATCACGTCGGCATCGAGGGGCCATCGCTCGTGCGGCTGCTCGACCAGTTGTGCGCAGCCGGCCTGATGCGCCGCGACGAAGATCCCGAAGACCGCCGCGCGAAAACCGTCGTACTCACCGACGAAGGCCGCGCCGTCACCGCGAAGATGGAAGAGGAACTGTTCACGCTGCGCGCGCAGGCGCTCAAAGGCGTGTCGCGCGACGACCTCGAAGCCGCGCTGCGCGTGCTCGAGGCATTCACGACGGACGCCGCCGAACGCGAAGAATCGGGCAGCAGCGAGCGCGCGCAGCCGTCGCGCCCGGAACCCGCCAGGCGCGAACCGACGAAGCGCACGTCGTCGGCGAAGCGAGAACCCGCCAAACGCGCGGCGCCTGCAAGCAAAGTCAAACCGACGAGCGCTAAAACCGCTACTAAAACGGCCAGCAAATCACGCGGCACCGTCAAGGCGCGCAAGTCCACCAAACGCGGTGCGCGAGCCACCGCGCCGCACAACGCGGGTTCCGCCTAACGGTTTATGGTCTATCCCACTCTCCGCGACTGGCTGTTCTCCGTCAAGACGTTCGCCGCGGCCATGCTCGCGCTCTACATCGGCCTCGCGGGCGAACTGCAGCGGCCGTATTGGGCGATGGCCACCGTCTACATCGTGTCGAACCCGTTCGTCGGCGCGACCCGCTCGAAGGCGCTCTATCGCGCGCTGGGCACCGCGCTCGGCGCGTCGGGCGCGGTGCTGCTGGTGCCGCCGTTCGTCGAATCGCCTTACCTGTTCAGCGTGATCGTCGCGACATGGACCGGCACGATGCTCTACCTCGCGGTAGCGGACCGCACCGCGCGCAGCTACGTGTTCATGCTGGCCGCCTATACGATGCCGATCATCGCGCTGCCGTCGGTGACGAATCCGACCGGCATCTTCGATCTCGCCGTGAGCCGCACCGAAGAGATCCTGCTCGGCATCGTCTGCGCGAGCATCGTCGGCAGCGCGGTGTTTCCGAGCCGGCTCGCGCCGACGATCATCGAGCGCACCGACGCATGGTTTCGCGACGCCGCGTTCTACGCGACCGAAACGCTGTCGGGCCGCATGGCGAGCTCGGCGATTTCGGGCGCGCGGCAACGGCTCGCGAGCACGATCAACGGTCTCGAACTGCTGCTGAGCCAGCTCGCCTACGATCACACGCGCCCTGACGTGCTCGCGCGCGCGCGTGAACTACGCGGCCGCATGCAACTGCTGTTGCCGATCATGTCGTCGCTCGCCGATCCGCTGGTCGCGCTCTACAACAACGGCCCGCAACACTGGCCCGAGGGACTCCAGACGCTGATCGACGACGTGATCAAGTGGTTCAACCAGCCGCTGCCCGAGCCGAGCAAGGGCTACCACGCGGACGAAACCGCCAACTCGCTGCGCGAGCGCATCGCGGCGATGCGCCCGCCCGCCGCCGCGCTCAGGCATTGGGACGGCGCGCTGCTGTCGAACGCGCTGTGGCGCCTGGGGCAAGTGATCGACGTGTGGCAGGACTGCTGCTCGCTGCGCATCATCATCACGCGCGAGGAAGGCTCCTGGCGGCCGCATTTTCGTCACTGGCGGCTCGGCGGCACAGAACGCTTCTACGATCGCGGCATGATGCTGTTCGCGACAGTGTCGGCGGGCGCCGCCGTGATATTGGCGTGCGTGCTGTGGATCAGCTCGGGCTGGAACGACGGCGCGAGCGCGGTCACGCTCGCGGCGGTCGCCTGCTGCTTTTTCGCCGCACTCGACGAGCCCGCGCCGTTCGTGTTCCGCTTCTTCGTGGCGACCGCGATCAGCGTGGTGGCCGCGGGTCTCTATCTGTTCGTCGTGCTGCCGCAGGTGCACGACTTCCCGATGCTGGTCATCCTGTTCTCGGTGCCGTTCATTCTGGTCGGCACGCTGATTCCGCGCCCGCAGTTCAACATGGTCACGGTGTTGGTCGCGGTGAACACGGCCACCTTCATCAGCATTCAGGACGCGTACGACGCGAACTTCCTGACGTTCATGAACGCCAATCTCGCGGGCCTCTCGGGTCTGCTGTACGCGTACCTGTGGACCCGCGTGACGCGCCCGTTCGGCGCCGAACTCGCCGCGGCGCGCCTGTTGCGCTCGAGCTGGGCCGACGTCGCACTGACTGCCTCGACGCGGCCGATCGAAGATCCGCGCAATCTCGCCGCGCGCATGCTTGACCGGCTCATGCAACTGATCCCGCGCCTGGCCGCCACCGACGATCAACGCCATCCGTCGATCGAAAGTTTCCGCGATCTGCGCATCGCGTTCAACGCGCTCGATCTGCGCCGGCTCACGCGCAAGCTAGGCGGTGAAACAGCCGCCGCGATCGACCATGTTCTAGATGAAGTGCGTACATACTACGAGAGCTGCGTCGATCGACGCCGTCGCGAGACGGTGCCGGACAGCCTGATGTCGCTGATCGACGAGGCGGTCGCGCGCATCACCGCGCAGGGCCTCGCCAACGCCGCCGCGCCGACCGAGACCTCGCAGACCTCGGCGCGCCATTTGCGCGACGCGCTGCACGCGCTGGTCGGCTTGCGTCTTTCGCTGTTTCCGGCGACCCTCACGAAACCAACGCCGACCGAACCGGAGGCCGCCGCCTGATGTATCCCTTCGTGCGCCCGTTTCCGCGACCCGTGCCACCTCTT
This sequence comes from Paraburkholderia sp., assembly GCA_036264535.1. GTDB lineage: Bacteria > Pseudomonadota > Gammaproteobacteria > Burkholderiales > Burkholderiaceae > Paraburkholderia. Next base: position 9,075 of record DATAQT010000256.1, read on the forward strand.
TCCCAGTTCCCGCGATGATCGGTGAAATCGATATCTTCGGCGTGTTCGTGCCGTCCGTGCTGGTCCTGATGTTGATCGCGTATCTGCTCAACCTCGGCATTCGCACCGTGCTCGCCTACGCCGGCTTTTACCGCTTCGTCTGGCATCGCTCCATCTTCGATCTCGGCATCTACGTGCTGGTGCTGGGCCTTGTCGTTGTCGTTTCGCACAGACTAATAACGTGAAAAAAACCTGGTTCTCCGTCGGTCAGATCTTGCTGACCCTGATCGTCGTGGCGGTCGCAGCATTCGTGCTGTGGAAACTCGTCGACTACTACATGTTCGCGCCGTGGACCCGCGACGGGCATGTACGCGCCGACGTGATCCAGGTCGCGCCCGACGTATCGGGACTGATAACGTCGGTCGAGGTCGTGGACAACCAGCAGGTCAAGCAGGGCCAGGTGCTGTTCGAGATCGACCAGGCGCGCTACACGCTCGCGCTGCGTCAGGCCGAGGCAACGGCGCAGCAGCGCCGCGCGACGCTCGATCAGGCGCGCCGCGAATACGCGCGCAACCGTCAGCTCGGCAACCTCGTCGCCGCCGAAGTGCTCGAAGAAAGCCGCTCGCGCGTCGACGCGGGCGAAGCCTCGCTCGCCGACGCGAACGTCGCGATCGACACCGCGAAACTGAACCTCGAACGCTCGACGATCAAAAGCCCCGTCGACGGCTATCTGAACGACCGCGCGCCGCGCGCCGGCGAGTTCGTCGCGGCCGGTCGCGCGGTGGTCGCCGTGGTCGATATGCACTCGTTCCGCGTCGACGGTTACTTCGAGGAAACCAAGCTGCGCGGCATCGACATCGGCCAGCCGGTCGATATCACCGTGATGGGCGAGCCGATGCCGCTGCGCGGGCACGTGCAGAGCATCGTCGCCGGTATCGAAGACCGCGACCGCACGCAAAGCCCGAATCTTCTGCCGAACGTGAATCCGGCGTTCAGTTGGGTGCGGCTCGCGCAACGCATTCCAGTGCGGGTGGCGCTCGATGAAGTGCCTGCCGATTTCCGGCTGATCGCGGGGCGTACCGCGACCGTGTCGGTGCGCGACCTGTCGCCGGTCAGAAGGCGGCCCGTGTCGGGCACCGGCGGGGCATCGGGCACGATTGCCGCTTCGGCCGCGCCGGTGGCGCCGGGTTCGTCCGTGGCATCGGCTGCCGCAGCGTCGGGCGCGTCGCAATGAAGCTCGTGCGTACCCTGGTCTCGCTGGCGCCGCGCTTGCCGCTGCTGCCACTGCTGCCGTTATTGCCGCTCACCGTCGCACTGAACGCCTGCATCAATGTCGGCCCGAACTACACGCTGCCGAAGCAGGCGCTCGTCAACGCGCCGCTCGCGAACGGCGCGCTCGACGGCGCCGATCCCACGCTGACCTCGACGCTCAATACGCCGACCGTCTGGTGGAAGCTGTACGACGATCCGGTGCTGAACGGTCTCATCGACCAGGCGCTGAAATCGAATACCGACCTGCGCGTAGCGGCCGCCAATCTCGCGCGCTCGCGTGAGGCGCTGGGCATCGCGCAAGCGCAGGGCGGTTTCTCGGGCAAGGCGTCGGTGGCAATCGAGCGCGCGCAGGAATCGGCCGAGCAATTCCTGCTCTTCGAGAAACTGCCGGTCGCCAACGAAGGCGACATGGGCATCAGCATCTCGTACGAAATCGATCTGTTCGGCAAGCTGCGTCGCGGCGTCGAAGCGGCAGCGGCGGACACCGAGGCCGTCGAAGCCGCGGGCGACCTCGCGCGCATCACCGTCGTGGCGGACGTGGTGCGTTCGTACGTCGAGCAATGCTCGGCGGCCGACGAGCTGCGCGTCGCGCAGCAATCGCTCGCGTTGCAGAAGGAGCGTGTGGACGTGTCGCGCCGTCTGCGCGACGCCGGCCGCGGCAACCAGACCGCGGTCACGAGCGGCCAGACCCAGGTCGAAAATCTGACGGCCGACATTCCGCGCTACACCGCCCGCCGCAAGATCGCGCAATACCGCCTCGCGATGCTGCTCGCGGAGTCGCCGTCCCAACTGCCGCCCGCCGTGCTCGCCTGCGACCGGCTGCCGCAAATCCACCAGCCGATTCCAATCGGCGACGGCGCCGCGCTGCTCCGCCGCCGCCCCGACGTGCACGAAGCCGAGCGTCAGCTCGCGGCATCGACGGCGCGCATCGGCGTCGCCACCGGGGCGCTCTATCCGAGCATCAGCATCGGCGCGTCGGCGGGCTTCACCGGCATTCTCGAAGACATTCCCACCTCGCCGACGGCGCGCTGGGCTTTCGGTCCGTTGATCAGCTGGACCTTCCCGACCAACGGCGCGCGCCAACGGGTGTATGAAGCTGAAGCGTCGAGCCAGGGCGCGCTCGCGAAGTTCGACGGCGTGGTGCTGACCGCGCTGCGCGAAACCGAGACCAGCCTCGCGACCTATGCGTCCGACTACGCCCGCGCCGAATCGCTGCGCGCTGCGCTGAAGTCGGCGGCGGCATCGGCGGATGAAACGCATCGGCTGTATCGCGCGGGGCGCGAGTCGTTCATCTCCGATCTCGACGCGACGCGCACGCTCACGGCCGCGAAGTCGCAGCTTGCGGCGGCGGAGGGCCAGGTGGCGGTCGATCAGGTCAATCTGTTCCTGTCGCTTGGCGGCGGCTGGGAAGTTGGAGGACAGAGCACGCCGGGGGAAACGCCACCGCAACTGAAGGCGACGCCGGTCGCGGCCAGGACGACAGCGAAGCCGGGAGCGTCGACGGCGGCGACGGCCAAATCACCCTGATCGCGTCCTGATCGGAACACCTTACGAATTATTTTTGACAAGCTTTCTTTTAGCTTTCGATTCAGGCTAAATACGTGACACCACTTCACGCTACGGGGTCTCGTATGTCGCCATTCATGCAGGGTGCAGTTACGTTGGGCGGATGCATCGGTATCTTCACGGCCGTGGTTGCCGTGGTCGAAATGTTGGCGAATTGAATCGATCCGGCGGTGGCGCCCAAGCGCGACTCAGCTCTTGCGCGCCTTGGCCGCCGCCAGATGGATCGCCGCACGCACCCGCGGGTACGTGCCGCAACGGCACACCACCGGCGTCATCGCTTCGTCGATGTCGGCATCGGTCGGATCAGGCTTGCGCTTCAGCAATGCGCAAGCCGCCATCAATTGCGCGCTCTGGCAATAGCCGCACTGCACCACATCGACCTCGGTCCACGCGGCCTTCAGCGCCTGCCCCTCGCGTCCCTGCAAGCCTTCGATCGTCGTGATCTTCTGCGTATTCAGGCTCTTCATCAGCGTCTGACATGCGAAGGCCGCGGCGTCATCGAGATTGATCGTGCACGCGCCGCAGATGCCCACGCCGCAGCCGAACTTCGTGCCCGTCATGCCGAGATCGCAGCGCAGTACCCATAGCAGCGGCATGTCCGGCGCGGCATCGACCTGCACCTTGCTTCCGTTGATATTCAGTATCGCCATGCCTGTCTCCTGAATCGTCGCGCTACACCGCAAGCTTCCAGCCACCCGCCAGCCGTCATACGAGCCGCAACGGCAGCGTCCGCAAACGCCGCCCCGTCAGCGCGAACACCGCATTGGCCACCGCTGGCGCGACCGGCGGCACGCCCGGTTCGCCGACACCTTGCGGATGCAGTTGGCTCGGCATGATGTCGACGTCGATCGCCGGGCAGACGTTCATCCGCACGACCGGAAAATCCACGAAGTTCTTCTGCTGCACCTGACCGTTGACGATCGTGATCTCGTTCTGCAACGCGCTCGACAGGCCAAACACGATGCCGCCTTCCATCTGCTGACGAATCAGGTTCGGGTTCACCGGCAAGCCGCAATCGATCACGCACACCACGCGATGCACGCGAATCTGCAGGTTCGGCCCGATCGACACCTCCGCGACCTGCGCGACGACGCTGCCGAACGCTTCGTGCAACGCGACGCCACGCCCGCAGGGCGCACCATCGGCGGCGGGTTTGAGCGGGCGCCCCCACTCCGATATCGCCTCGACACGCTTCAGGACCGCCAGATGGCGTGGATGCTGCGCGAGCAGCATCGCGCGAAACGCGATCGGGTCCTGGTGGGCCGCCGCGGCGGCCTCGTCGGTGAAGCCTTCGGTGAAAAACGCCTGATGCGAGTGGCCCACCGAACGCCAGAAGCCGATCGGCACCGGCAATTCGACGATCTTGTGCGACACGCGCGCGGCCGGCCACTCGTACGGTTGATCGAACGCGCCTTCGCAGGTGGTCTTGTCGATCGGGATGTGGGGTACGCCGTAGTACCGCGCGAGCGCGTCCGGCACGATCGCCTGACCCGCCGACTTCGCGTGCCACGCCACCAGCTTGCCGTGCTCGTCGAAGCCGGCCTGCAGCCACGCCACGCAAGCGGGCCGATAGAAGTCGTGCGTGAAGTCCTGCGCGCGCGACCAGATGGTTTGTACCGGACGGCCATCGGCCTCGCGCGCGATCGCCGCGGCCTGGGCGATGAAATCGAGTTCGAGGCGGCGCCCGAACGCTCCGCCCAACAACTGCGTCTGCACATCGACGAGATCGGTGTCGATGCCGAGCGCTTTCGCCGCATGGTGCCGCGCAAGCGCCGGCATTTGCGTCGACACCCACACGGTCGCCGCGCCGTCCGCGAACTGCACGGTGCAGTTCAGCGGTTCGACCGCGCCATGCGCGAGATACGGCGCGTGATACACCGCTTCGATCGTGCGCGTCGCGCGACTCATCGCGTTGTCGACGTTGCCGACGTGGTAATACACGTGAGCGTCGGTATCGTCGAGCGCGGCGACGAGGTGGCAGTCCACCTCCGTACTCGCCAGCTTCGCGGCTGCGCCGTCGTGCCAGGTCACGTCGATCGCCGCGACCGCGTTCATCGCGCGAAACGCATTGTCCGCAATCACGGCCACGCCGCCGGTGCCGCCCGCATATGGCGGCACCGCGAGCGCCTTGATGAAGCCCGGCATTTTCTGCGCGGGCGTCACGTCGAAATGCGCGACCGTGCCGCCGAGCGTCGGGCACATGACGACGCTCGCGTACAGCAAACCGTTGGGCAGCACGTCGATCCCGAAGCGCGCCACGCCGTCGATTTTCGACGCGGCTTCGATGCGCCGCACGGGCTGGCCGATCAGCTTGAAGTCGGCGGCCTGCTTCAGGACCACTTTGCGCGGCAGCGGCTGGCGTGCCGCCATCGACGACAACTCGCCGAAGCTTGCCTTGTGCCCCCATGGATGCAGCACGTAGCCCTTTTCCACGCGGCATTCGCGGACCGGCACCTCCCAGCGCTCGGCCGCCGCGGTGACCAGCATCACGCGCGCCGACGCGCCGGCCTCGCGCATCGGCGTCCAGAGATCGTTCATGCTCGACGAGCCGCCCGTCATCATCGTGCCGACCTCACGCACCGCCTTACTTGTGATCCACACGGTGCCGCGCTTGACGTAGCTGTCGTCGTCGGGGCGAAACGGCAGATCGTCGACGACGCTCTGCACCGCGTTGTAGATCCGGTCGATCGGCGACTCTTCGACTTGCACCTGCGACCAGTCGGCGTCGAGCTCTTCGGCGAGCAGCATCGCGAGTCCCGTATGGATGCCCTGGCCCATTTCGGCCTTGGGCATCATGATCGTCACGCGATTGTCGGCGTCGATCTTGACCCAGCCGTTCAGCGCAACCTGCGAGCCTTGCGTCGGCAGCGGCGTCGAGGTGCTCAGGCGTTGCCGTGGCGGCAACACGGCCCAGCCGACCAGCAGCCCGCCCAACGCGCTGGCGCCGCCAAGCAGGAAGGTTCTGCGCGTCAACATGGCATGGCTCGCCCGGCTGGCTCGATGGTGGGAAAACGGCGACAGCGCCGATGCACCCGTCTTTGTCTGCGAATAGTAATAAGACGGATGGCCGAGCGGGAGACTTAAATGCGCGCGTGAAGCTCAAGCGGCCGTGGTGTGAGGAAAAAGGGGGATTGAAAGCGGCGGGGATAAGTCGTGGGGCGCTTCATTAACTGCGATCGCGGGCGGCAGCGCTGTGCCAGCGTAAGTCACCGCCGGCACACCGCGAACCTTGCGCCTGAATCGATCAGGCGATCAGATCGGATCAACGGCGGTTCGAACCCGACACCACGTCGATCCACACGGCCAGCACGAGGATGCCGCCCTTCACGATCATCTGCCAGTACGCGTCGACGTCGAGCATCGACATGCCGTTGTCGAGGCTCGCCATCACCAGCGCGCCGATCAGCGCGCCGTACACGGTGCCGGAGCCGCCACGCATCGAGGTGCCGCCGATAAAGCATGCGGCGATCGCGTCGAGCTCGCCCATCGAGCCCGCCGACGGCGAACCGGCCGCGAGTCGCGCGGTGTTGACGATGCCGGCGAACGCGCACATCAGCCCCATCAGCGCGAAAATCGCGAGCTTCACGCGGTCGGTGTTGACGCCGGAGAGCCGCGTCGCTTCGAGGTTCGAACCGACCGCGTAGATGCGGCGTCCGAACACGGTCTGCGTCGCAATCCACGTGAAGATGCCGAGCAGCGCGAGCAGCAGCAACACCGGCACCGGAATGCCGCCGTAGTTGTCGAGCATCGCGACGAAGCCGGCCAGAATCGCGCCCGCGCCGATCACCTTCGCGACGTCCTGCCAGAGCGGCACGACGCGTAGCTGATAGCGCTGCCGATTCGCGCGCTGGCGGATCGTCAGGAACGCCAGCAGCACGAACAGCACGACGGCGAGCGTGTCGCCCGCGAGCCGCGGCAGATAGCCCTGGCCGACGAACACGAAGCTGTCCGACACCGGCGCGATCGTCGACCCACCTGTAATGCCGAGCAGGATGCCGCGATACGCGAGCATGCCGCCCAGCCCGACGATAAACGAAGGCACGCGCCGATACGTCGACCACCAGCCGTTGAACACGCCGACCGCGATGCCGAGCAGCAACACGACCGGTATCGTCGCGCCGATCGGCCAGTGCCGGTTCACGTCGAGAATCGCCGCGACGCCGCCGAGCAAACCGAGCAGCGAACCGACCGACAGATCGATCTCGCCCGCGATGATCACGAACACCATGCCGCACGCGAGCATGCCGGTAATCGACATCTGCCGCAGCAGATTCGACAGATTGCGCGGCGTGATGAACGCGCCGTGCGTGAGCGTCGAAAAGAAAATCCAGATCACGGCAACGGCAATCAGCAGCGCGAGAATCTTGTAGCGCGCGAACAGTTGCTGGATCCGTTGCGTGCCGCCGAATGCGCCTCGCGGCGCGGCGTTGTCGGTGCGTTGGGAAGTTACTTCGGGAGTCATGCGGCACTCGCTGCGGTTGGGTTCGAAGATAGATGCACGGGGCGGATCGCGGCGCCGAGTATGTCTTCCTGCGTGAGACCGTCGTTGACGAAGTCGCCGCGCAACTCGCCCTCGCCGATCACGAGCACACGGTCGCTGATGCCGAGCACTTCCGGCAATTCGGACGACACCATCACGATCGACATGCCGCGCTGGGCCAGTTGAAAGATCAGCTTGTAGATTTCGAATTTCGCGCCGACGTCGACGCCGCGCGTCGGTTCGTCGAGAATCAGTACCTTCGGGTCGGTCAGCAGCATGCGCGTGAGCACGGCCTTCTGCTGATTGCCGCCCGACAGACTCGCAATCGATAGCATCGGATTCGCGGCGCGCACGGAGAGCCGCTTCATCTCCGTATGAATCGTGTCGAGTTCGGCCGCGGAATCGATGCGCCCGCCCGACGTGAAACGCTGCAACACGGCAAGCGTGATGTTATGGCCGACGCTCAAGCCCGGCACGATGCCATGGCGTTTGCGGTCCTCGGGCACCATCGCGATGCCGGCGCGAATCGCGTCGATCGGCGCGCGAATCTTCAGCGGCTTGCCGTCGAGCAAAACGCTCGCCTCGCTGATGCCCGCATACGCGCCGAAGATCGCCTGCATCAGCTCGGTGCGGCCCGCGCCGACCAGCCCCGCGACGCCGAGAATCTCGCCGCGCCGCAACGAGAACGATACGTCGTCGACGCGCTTGCGGCGCGGATTGGTCACGTCGAAACAGGTGACGTTGCGCGCTTCGAAGATCACGTCGCCGATCGGATGCGGCTCGCGCGGAAACAGGTTCCTGATCTCGCGGCCGACCATCAGCGAAATGATCCGCTCGGTCGTCAGGGTATGCATCGGCTCGGTCGCGACATGGCGGCCGTCGCGAATCACGCTGATCGTGTCGCAGACTGCCGCGACTTCGTCGAGCTTGTGCGAGATGTACACGCACGCAATGCCGCGCCGCTTCAGATCGCGCACGATGTCGAGCAGAATCGCGATTTCGGAGGCGGTCAGCGACGACGACGGCTCGTCGAGAATCAGCAGCTTCGCGCGCTTGTTCAGCGCCTTCGCGATTTCGATCAGCTGCTGATGGCCGCCGCCGTAGTTCATCACCGGCTGCGCGGCGTTGATGCCGCTGATGCCGAGTTCGCGCAGAAGTTCGTCGGCGCGCTGATACATCGCCGCGTAATTCATGCGGCCGCCGGGCAACGTGATTTCGTTGCCGAGAAAGATGTTTTCCGCGACCGACAGTTCCGGCACGAGCATCAGTTCCTGGTGGATGATGATGATGCCCGCGCGTTCCGTGTCGCGTACGCTCGCGGCCTTCAGCGGCTCGCCTTCCCACGTTATTTCGCCATCCCAGGTACCGTGCGGATATACACCGGACAGCACCTTCATCAGCGTCGATTTGCCCGCGCCGTTTTCGCCGCACAGGCCCACGCATTCGCCCGGCGACACGGTCAGATCGATGCCGTCGAGCGCCTTCACGCCGGAAAAAGCTTTGACGATGCCGCGCATCGTCAGAAGAGGTTGCGTCATTCGCTATGCCTCGCTGCAAGGTGGGCCGATGTTCGTCCACGCTCCCGGGCGCACTGACCCGGGAGCGTGGCGTTCACAACGTACCCGTCTCCGTTTTATTTGCTCGCGAGCTGATCCTGCGTGTAGAAGCCGTCTTTCACGACGGTGTCGAGGTTGGCCTTCGTCAGCTTGGTCGGCTGCAGCAGCACCGTATCGACCTTCTTCTTGCCGTTATCGTATTGCGCGTTGAACGCCGGCTTCTCACCCTTGGCGAGTGCGACCGACAGCTTCGCCGCTTCGCCCGCGATCAGCTTCAGCGGCTTGTAGACCGTCATCGTCTGCGTGCCGGCGGCCACGCGCTTGACGGCTGCGAGGTCGGCATCCTGACCCGAGATCGGTACCTTGCCTGCGAGGCCCTGCGCGGCGAGCGCCTGGATCGCGCCGCCTGCGGTGCCGTCGTTCGAGGCGACGACTGCGTCGATCTTGTTGTTGTTCGCGGTGAGCGCGTCTTCCATGATGCGCAGCGCCGTCGATGCGCTCCACTCCGGCACCCACTGCTGGCCGACCACCTTGATGTCACCCTTGTCGATCGCGGGCTGCAGCACCTTCAGCTGGCCCTGGCGCAGCATCTTCGCGTTGTTGTCGGTCGGCGCGCCGCCGAGCAGGAAGTAGTTGCCCTTCGGCCGCACGTCATAGACGCCCTGCGCCTGCATTTCGCCGACCTTCTCGTTGTCGAACGAGATATAGGCGTCGATATCGGCGTCGAGAATCAGACGGTCATACGACACGACCTTGATGCCCGCCTTCCTCGCTTCGGCCACCACGTTGCCGAGCGTCTTCGAGTTGAACGGCACGATCACGATCACGTCGACGCCGCGCGAGATCAGGTTTTCGATCTGCGAAATCTGACGCTCCTCGCTCGCGTCAGCCGATTGCACCGATACCTTCGCGCCGAGCTTCTCCGCCGCGGCGACGAAATAGTCGCGATCGCGCGACCAGCGCTCGACGCGCAGATCGTCGATACAGAAGCCGATTTCCGGATGTTCCTTGCTGGCGTGCGCGAGCGGCGCGGCGAGCGACAGGCTGGCGAGTACCGCTCCGCATAGCAGCGAACCCAGTACGTTACGACGCATTGCGAACTTCATTTCTGTCTCCTTGTGTAGTGATATCCGGAATACCGGGTGTATCGGTCTGCGCTGCGAGCCGCAGACTCGGACAAGCGAAAACCCACAGCTTGCTGGTGCGCGCGGTCGACGTGGCCGCGCGATCTTTATTCAACGTCCGCTATATATCGCCTGATTCACGATGTTTTCCATGTGCTCCTGCTGTCCGCTCACATGACGCGGGTTCAGATCGCGCGCCAGCGTGTCCGCCGCGAGCGTCGAGAGTGAATAGTCGCCGGACAGGATCTTGCGGCCGAACTCGCCATCCCAGCCCGCGTAGCGTTGCCGCTTGAACTGCTCGAGGCGCTCGTTTTCGATCAGCACCGCGGCGCGTTCGAGGCCGAGCGCCAGGTTGTCGATCGCGCCGATGTGGCCATGAAACAGGTCTTCCGCATCGACGCTCTGGCGCCGCACCTTCGAATCGAAGTTCATGCCGCCGGTCGTGAAGCCGCCATGACGCAGAATCTCGTGGAACGCGAGCGTCAGTTCCTCGACGCTATTGGGGAATTGATCGGTGTCCCAGCCATTTTGCGGATCGCCGCGATTGGCATCGACGCTGCCGAAAATACCGAGCGCAAACGCGGTCGCGATCTCGTGATGGAACGAGTGGCCCGCGAGCGTCGCGTGATTCGCCTCGATGTTCACGCGAATCTCCTTGTCGAGACCGTGCTGCAGCAGGAAGCCGTGTACGGTCGCGACGTCGTAGTCGTATTGATGCTTGGTCGGCTCCTGCGGCTTCGGCTCGATCAGCAGCGCCCCCTTGAAACCGATCTTGTGTTTGTGTTCGACCACCAGGTGCAGGAAGCGCGCAAGCTGCTCGCGCTCGCGCACGAGGTCGGTGTTGAGCAGCGTGTCGTAGCCTTCGCGGCCACCCCACAACACGTAGTTTTCGCCGCCGAGGCGCTGCGTCGCGTCGAGCGCGTGACGCACCTGGGTCGCGGCGAACGCGAAGATCTCCGGATTCGGATTGGTCGCGGCGCCGGCCGCATAACGCGGATGCGAAAACAGATTCGCGGTGCCCCACAGCAGCCTGATACCGGTATCCTGCTGCTTGCGCCCGAGGTAGTCGGATACGCGCAGGAAGTTCTCGCTGTATTCCTTCACGCTGGCGCCTTCAGGGGCGACGTCGGTATCGTGGAACGTGTAGTACGGGGTGCCGAGCTTCGAGAAGAATTCGAACGCGGCGTCGGCCTTTTCCAGAGCCCGCTCCATCGCGTCGCCGGGTTGCTGCCACGGCCGCCGGAACGTGCCCTGACCGAAGATATCGACGCCGGGCCACACGAACGTGTGCCAGTAGCACACGGCGATACGCAGATGTTCTTCGAGCGTCTTGCCTAGCACCTTCCTGCTTTTGTCGTAATGACGGTACGCAAGCGGGTTGTCCGATTGCGGGCCTTCATAACGGATCTCGGGAATATGTTCGAAGTAGGACATCGGCGTCTCCAGGTCTTGTTGCACCGCAACCCGTGCGGCGTGGCCGTGCCGGCCTACAAGGTGACGCCATGCTGCCGCTTGCGCGCGGTGCCGGCAATTGCGATATTTCGCAGCGCGCTTGATGTTTCTTACCGCCCGCGCGTTTGTTTACTGCCGTCGCTCGATTCGGCGCCTAGAATAACCAGACGCTTAAAAAGGGGGCCGCCGCCAGGCCCCGACACAACGGAGACAAAGGCGCGTGGTCCGTCATTCCACCCGCCGCTTACCCTCATGACCCGTCCGCAAGCACCTCAGACGACCCATCGGATCGCGCTGCTGTTCAACGCGACCAAGGTCTACGATCGCGAGATCATCACCGGCATCGGCAACTACCTGCTGTCGACGCGCGTCGCGTGGGATCTCTTCCTCGAAGAAGACTTTCGCTGCCGGCTCGCGGGTATCCAGCGCTTCGACGGTGACGGCATCATCGCGGATTTCGACGACCCCGCCGTCGACGAAGCCCTGCGCGACTGTCCGCTGCCGGTGGTCGCCGTCGGTTCGTCGTACGAGGACCCGACGCAGTACCCCCCGGATTTACCCTATATCGCGACCGACAACAGCAAGCTCGTGTCGCTCGCGTACACGCATCTGATCGGCGCGGGCCTCGAAAACTTCGCGCTGTACAGCCTGCCCCAGGCGCAGGAAAACCGCTGGGCGCAGCAGCGCGAACTCGCATTCGCGCATCTGCGCAGCACGGACGGACGCAGTGCCGCGCAGATCGATAGCGAGGTCTATCGCGGTCTGTCGACGAGCGCGCCGTCATGGAACCAGGCGATCGAACAGCTCACCGCATGGCTGCGGCAATTGCCGAAGCCGGTCGGCATCATCGCGGTGACCGACGCGCGGGCGCGGCATCTGTTGCAGGCGTGTCTGATCGCGGGCATCCCGGTCCCCGAGGAAGTTGCGATCATCGGCATCGACAACGATCCGCTCACGCGTACGCTGACACGCATTCCGCTGTCGTCGGTGATTCAGGGCACCGAGGAAATGGGCCGCACGGCAGCGCACATCCTGCATCAGATGCTGCACGGCGCACGCTTTCCGGGGCGCCGAATTCTGGTGCCCCCGGTCGGCATCAACGTGCTCGAATCGACGCGGTATCAGCCGCTCGCGAGTCCCTACGTGATGCGTGCGCGCCATTTCATTCGCCAGTACGCGTGCCAGGGCATTCGCACCGAGCAGGTGGCCGACTATGTGGGCGTATCGCGTTCGTCGCTCGAAGAGTACTTCCGGCGCGAGCGCCAATGCACCGTGCATCAGGAGATCCTGCGCCACAAGCTCGATGTCGCGAAGGCGCTGCTCGCCAAACGTGATGCGTCGAGCGCGGAAGTCGCGATTCGTTGCGGCTTCACGTCGCTGCAATACATGTACGCGGTGTTTCGCCGCGAACTCGGCTGCACGCCGCGCGAATACCAGGATCGCGCGGGCCCGAAGACGAAAACCGCTGGCTGAGCATGCATTTCTATTTTTTCTTCGCACTGACCACATGATCAGCATCGCACAACTCTCTTCCGAGCCGTGGGGCACGCTGCAGGGCGGCGATCGCGTGCGGCTCTACACGCTGCGTAACGCGCACGGCATGAAAGTCACGATCAGCGACCTCGGCGCAACGTTGGTTTCGTGGTACGCGCCGGATCGTGCGGGACGTCTCGGCGATATTCTGCTCGGCCATGACACGCCCGCCGAATACGTCGCGGCCTCGACCTATATGGGCGGACTGATCGGCCGCTGGGCGAATCGCATTGCGGGCGCGCGCTTTTCGCTCGACGGCATCGAGTACACGCTCGATCGCAATGAAGGTCCGAACCTGCTGCATGGCGGCACGGTCGGTTTTCATCGCGCGATGTGGGACGTCAGCGAGGACGACGGCGCGTTGCTGATGCGGCTCGAGTCGCCGGAAGGCGATGCCGGTTTTCCGGGCCACGTGACGGTCCAGGTGCGCTATTCGCTCGACGACGACGGCACGCTGACGATCGGATACGAGGCGATCACCGACGCGCCGACACCGCTCAATCTGACGAGCCATCCGTACTTCAATCTGAGCGGGCGCGCGGGCACTGACATTCGCGGTCACGTGCTGTCGATCGACGCCGAGCGTTTTTTCGAAGTCGACGCGACGATGATTCCGTGCAAGCTCGCCGACGTCGCGGGCAACGCATTCGACTTCCGGCAGAGCGCGCCGATCGGCGGGCGACTCGACTGGCCGCACGCGCAGCTCGCGCGCGCCGGCGGCTTCGATCATTGCTACGTGTTGCGCGAAGCGCCGGCAACGGCGGCAATCGGCAGCCATGGCAACGACGGCAACGCGCCGCCGTTGCGCGAAGTAGCCTGCGCATACGATCCTGGCAGCGGACGCGAACTGACCGTCGCGACCGATCAGCGAGGCCTGCAGTTCTATACGGGCAACGCGCTGAACGGCAACCCGGGACGCGGCGGCGTTCGCTATCAACGGCACGCCGGTTTGTGCCTCGAAGCGGGCGGTTTTCCGAACGAGGTCAATATGACCGGACAGAACGAGGTGATCGTGCGACCGGGTGATACATACCGGCAAATCACGACGTATCGCGTCGATGTGCGCAAAGGCGTCTGACTGGATTGACGCGCGCTTTTCCGCGGTTTTACGAAGGCCGAGACTGCGAGATTACAGCTCGCCGACTGCCTGTTCTCTGCAATACTGAATTAAT
>DATAQT010000271.1:0-1562 GCA_036264535.1 Paraburkholderia sp.
TGCCGACCACACCGCTTCCCGCTCAACCCCGGCGCATACCAGGATCCGCTATCTCCTTCACGTGCTGGATCGCAACCCCGCGTGGAAGGCCCACGTCGCCGGCATTCTGCGTGCGCTGCTGCGCGAAAGCGACGGCCTCTCACTTCTCTGCGACGCCGGCATGCCGGTGCATTCGGGTTTCTTCGGCGCACTCTTCGAGCGCCTCGAAGCATCGTTGATTCCACCTGCGCCGAACCGGCGCGACCTCACCGCGATCATCACGCTGATGTTCAGCTCGGAGCGCGACGCCGCATGGATCGCCACGCTGCCCGCCGACCTGCTGATCCGCATCCACGCGCTGTTCGACTATGCCGCGGACGAAGACGAAGCACGCGACAGCACGCCGTTCTCGCTCGACCTGCTGGCCGCGCTGCACAACCTCACCTGCCAGATCAGCTCGACGGGCCTGTCGCAAACCGTGCGCAGCCGCCTGGGCGGAGTCGGCTCCGAAGACGACGGCACGCACGACACCAGCGACGTGCGCGTCGCGATGGAAAAGCAGCCGTTCTACCGGCTCACGCGCGCGATGCTCGCGGTCGAAGCCGCGCATCACGCGTTCGCGGCAGGCGCCCCGCAAGATCAGCTACTGCGCGAAGTCAACTATCTGCGGCTGCTGCTCGACGATTGCCGCAGCGCCACCGACAACGTCTTCGCCCATCTCTATCGCAACGGCGTGAGCGTCGACATCGTGTTCCAGGTCGAGCGGATGCGCATGCGCATCGTGCGCGCCGAACATCTGCTGAACGCGTGGATGGCACACGACGATCCGCACGCCGGTGCGCGTCTCACCGCCGAACTCGTCGACGCGAATCACGCGAGCCAGAGCGTCGCGCACCTGATGCGCAGCAACTTCTCGCTGCTGGCGCGCAAGGTCGTCGAGTACAGCGCCGATACCGGCGAGCACTACATCGCCCGCGACCGCGCCGAATATCTGAAGATGCTGCGCGCGGCGGCCGGCGGCGGACTCGTGACCGTCGTCACGGTCTGCCTGAAGTTCGCGATTACCGGCGCGCATCTGCAAGCCACGTTGGAGGGCGTGCTGGCCGGCATCAACTACGCCGCCAGTTTCCTGCTGATGCACTTCCTGCACTTCTCGCTCGCCACCAAGCAGCCGGCGATGACCGCGCCCACCCTCGCGCGCGAGCTAGCCGGGGTCGGCACGCCGGCGGGCGTCGACAGTTTCGTGAGCTCGGTGACCGCGCTGATGCGCACCCAGGCCGCCGCGGTGCTCGGCAACGTGCTGCTGGTGTTTCCCGTGTGCCTCGGCGTGCAACTGCTGTGGCGCGTGCTGTTTCACGCCGACATCATTGCGCCGGAAAAAGCGCACGCCACGCTGTGCTCGTTCTCGCTGCTGGGACCGACGCCGTTCTACGCCGCGTTGACCGGCGTGCTGCTGTGGTCGTCGAGTCTGCTCGCGGGTTGGGTCGACAACTGGTTCGTGCTGCATCGGGTCGGCGACGCGCTTGAGTACAACCGCCGCCTGCGCCTGACGCTCGGTGTCGCCGGCGCGGCGCGGCTGGCGG
>DATAQT010000279.1:0-3723 GCA_036264535.1 Paraburkholderia sp.
CAACGCAAAGGACTTCAACAACACGAACTGGCCGGTGATGCGCGGCGTGATGCGCGGGATGATCGATGGCGTGAAATCGGTTCAGTCGAACGCGAAGTGCGGCATCAATTTCTGCGTGAACGATGTCGGCGCGGCGGACGCGCTGTGGGACGGCCAGCAGCCGGATGGCAGCGGCGGTCACCCGACCGTGCGCTGGGACATCACCACGTGGCACAACTACGAGGTGTACGGCGATGTGTTCTCCCTCGGTTGCGACGGCGCGATGCCCGGCTTCGATCTGCCGACGTATTGCAAGGCCCGCTATGGCGTGCCGTTCATCATCACCGAGTGGAACACCGGACCGGAGAAGTCGGAGTCGTACCGCGGGAGCTACATCACGTCGAAGCTCACCGAGTTCTATCAGAACCGCAAGACGCACAACATCCAGGCCGTCATGTTCTACGTGCTCGACAGCGGCGACGACACGTTCGGCATCATGCTCAATGGTTCACCGATCAATCCGTCGTACAGCGCGTTCCAAAGCGTCACGTCGAGCAATCCCGACAATTGATCGTCGGAGATTGACGCGACCAGGTCCGCCCATTCGTAGTAGATGCCGCCCGCTTTGAAGGGCAGCAGTCTGCGGGCCTTAACAGCGGGCGCCCAACTCTTGCCGCAGCGTATCGCGGCAAGGGGCGGGCGCCTTATGCCACCCGAAACCCCTCCATCACCTCCCTCAACGCCCGCGCCTGATCCGCGAGCGACGCGGCCGCCGCCGCGCTTTCCTCGACCAGCGCCGCATTCTGCTGCGTGACCTCGTCCATCTGCGTGATCGCGATACCCACCTGCTGAATTCCGTCGCTCTGCTCGCGTGACGCCTGCGCAATTTCACCGACGATGCCCGTCACGCGCGCGATCGCCGCTTCGATCTGCTGCATCGTGCCGCCCGCGTCTTCGACGAGTCCCGCGCCACGTTCGACGCGCGAAGTCGAATCGGCGATCAACGCGCCGATCTCGCGCGCCGCCGCGGCCGAGCGTTGCGCGAGGCTGCGCACCTCGCCGGCGACGATCGCGAAGCCGCGGCCTTCGTCGCCGGCGCGCGCGGCTTCGACCGCGGCGTTGAGCGCGAGGATGTTGGTCTGAAAAGCGATGCTCTCGATCGTGCTGATGATGCCCGTCATCTGCGATGAGCCTGTGTGGATCGCGCGCATCGTTTCGATCATGCTGCCGACCGCGTCGCGGCCGTGCGCGGCGAGGTTCGACGCGCCGCGCGCGAGTTCGCTTGCCTGTTCGGCATTGCTCGCGTTGAGCTGCACGGTCGCGGTCAGTTGCTCCATCGCGGAGGCCGTCTCACCGAGCGAGGCCGCCTGCTTCTCCGTGCGTTGCGACAGATCCTGATTGCCGGCGGCGATCTGCTGCGTCGCCGAGGCGATCGCCGCCGATCCCGAGCGCACCGCCGCGACCGTGCCGAGCAGACGCTCCTGCATCGCCGCGAGGGCGCAGCAAGGTGCCCATTTCATCGTTCGCGTGGACCGCCGCGCGCGTGCTGAGGTCGCCCGCAGCGATCGCGTCAAACTGATGCATGGCGCTCGCGAGCGATTTCGTGCTGCTGCCGCACGGGCATCAGCATGTGCTCGCGTCGTCGCCGGAGGTCACGCCCGTGCCGTTCGACAACCTGATGGCCGATCAGGGCATCCGTCCGAGCTTCGACACGCCGCTGCATTTCACGGCGGGCGGCGGCGGCTCGGTCAGCGATCTGTACACGGGGATCATGGTCTATCGGGAGGCGATGCGCAGTCCGCTCTTCAGCGTGCTGCCGCCGCTGATTCACGTGCGCGCGAACGACCCGGCCGTCGGGCCGTGGCTCACGAGCACGCTGATGGCATTCATCCGCGAATCGATGGCCGCGCAGCCGGGCTGGGCCGTCGCGGCCGCGCGGCTTGCCGACGTGCTGTTCGTGCAGCTCCTGCGTGCGCATCTGGCATCGGCGATCAATCACACCGGGTGGCTGCGCGGACTGATGGACCCGCAGATCGGCAAGGCGATCGCGTTGCTGCATCGGCAGCCCGAGCGGAGCTGGACCGTCGAGTCGCTGTCGGCGGCGGCGGGTTTGTCGCGCTCGCGCTTTAGCGCGCGCTTCGTCGAGCTGGTCGGCGACACGCCGATCGGGCATCTGACCTCGTATCGCATGTATCTCGCGAGCGGCGCGCTGCGCGACCCGCGGCGGCGTCTGATCGAAATCGCCGGGAGCGTCGGCTATGCGTCGGAGAAGGCGTTCATTCGCGCGTTCCGGCGCTGGTCGGGGATGGCGCCGAAGCAGTACGCGCGTAACCAGCGCGATCCGTGCGATATGGCGAAGACCGAGCCGCAGCGCGCGACGTGACGGGATGCCCGAAATTTAGTTCGGAAAGCTGATCGATTGGAATTTCAGGCTCGACGAAGCTTCGAGCTCTTTTGCCGTAAGTCCATCTGAACGCGCAGGCCCGCAAGCCGGCCGCGCAAAAATTCGTCACCGTGATTCGGGCGCGCGCCACGGCAAGCCCCGATAGCGCCACCGCCGCTTGCCGCGCACCGCTTCAGCCGGTTTCCGCGGGGTCCATCCGCGATCCTCTGTACAATTGCCCGAAATCGCCCGATCGAGCGGCGGTTGCGGGCCGCCGGGCTTTCGGGCGTGGCGGGTCATCTCGCGCTTGACCCGCGACTCACATCGACTGAATTCATGGCCATTACCTACAAGACCCCCGACGATATCGCGAAGCTGCGCATTGCCGGCCGCCTCGCGGCCGATGTACTGGCAATGATCGGCGAGCACGTCAAGGCAGGCGTCTCCACCGACGACCTCGACGCGCTGTGCAACGACTACATCGTCCACACGCAGAAGGCGATTCCGGCCAACGTCGGCTATCTGGGCTTTCCGAAGACCGTGTGCACGTCGGTCAACCATGTCGTGTGCCACGGCATCCCGAATCGCAACGAGATCCTGAAGGACGGCGACATCATCAATATCGACGTCGCGGTCATCAAGGACGGCTATTTCGGCGACACGAGCCGCATGTACTGCGTTGGCCAGCCGAGCACGGTCGCGCGCGCGCTGATCGATACGACCTACCAGGCGATGGTGGCCGGCATCCGCGAGGTGAAGCCGGGCGCGACGCTCGGCGACGTCGGCCACGCGATCCAGAAGATCGCGCAGCGCGAGGGCTTCTCGATCGTGCGCGACTACTGCGGGCACGGCATCGGCAAGGTCTATCACGAGGACCCGCAGGTGCTGCACTACGGTCAGCCGGGGCAGGGCCTGCGTCTGAAGCCGGGCATGGTCTTCACGATCGAGCCGATGATCAACGCGGGCCGCGCCGGCACGTCGGTGCAGCGCGACGGCTGGACCGTGATCACGAAGGACCGCTCGCTGTCGGCGCAATGGGAGCACATGGTCGCTGTGACCGACGACGGTTATGAGTTGCTGACGCCCTGGCCAGACAGCGCTGGCCAGTATGAGGCGCCGTGAGTGAGCCATCCCACCCAGTCGGGGCAATAATAAATTGACTCGGCGGCCGGTTCGGTTAAAGCTACGCGTTAGGGTTTTCAGGGGTTTTCGTCTGCATGAGTCCGTCATTGACCGTTCGCCGCATCACTGCTGATCAGGGCGCCGTTTTTCGCGATCTCCGTACTGCATCGCTGCGGGAGGCGCCGTATGCCTTCGGCGCGACGCTCGAGGACGCGTTGTCGGCCGATGCCGGCAGTTTC
>DATAQT010000280.1:0-2310 GCA_036264535.1 Paraburkholderia sp.
ACCGCGCCCGCATAGCCGACGAACGCGCTCGACGGATCGAGGTAGCCGATCATGCCTTTGTATTCGGGCTTCAGCAGATCGGCCCACGAACGCGGCACCGGCTTGCCTTCGAGCGCGTCCTTGTTGACGAAGAAGCCGAGCGTGCCCGAGTGGATCGTGAACCAGTAGCCTTGCGGGTCTTTCAGGCCGGCGGGAATGTCGTCCCATTGCGCGGGCTTGTACGGCTGGATCACACCCTTGTCTTTCGCCTGGAAGGCCGACGACACGCCAAGATAGACGACGTCGGCGACCGGGCTTTTCTGCTCGGCCATCAATTGCGCGATCGATTGGCCGGAGTTCTTGTTGTCGAACGGCACGCGAATGCCGGTCTTCTGCTGGATCGCCTTGATCTGGCTCGCCCAGTCGGCCCATTCGGGCGGGCAGTTGTAGCAGATCGCGGTCTCGTCGGCGCGCGCGGCTTGCGGCGCGAGCGTGACGAGCGCCGCGCCCGCGACGATCAGGCTCGCCGGCAGCGTGGTCGCGGCGGCGTGCGAGAGTTTTTGCCAGAGCGGTTTGAGCGAGGACGCAAAGCGTGAGGTCGAGCGGGTCACTGCGGGTCTCCTTGCAGGGTGGGTTGCGCGAGTTTGTGATGACACCTGGGCATGCTTGTGCGCATGCCTTCATGCAGCTTCTTATGTGAACGGCTTTTCCGTGGCTGCCGTGGCGCTCAGATCCAGCGACCCGAGCGCCGCGATCGTCGCGCCTTCGCGCACGCTGTGCGGCAAGGTCGACGCGAGCGAGGTCGCGGCGAATGCGCGGTCGTCGCGCGCGCCGGCGATGCGCGCGAGCAGCCGCCGCCACGCCGTGCAGCCGATCTCGCGATTCGGCGCGCAGATGCTCGCGAGCGCCGGTGACAGCAGTTCGCCCATCGCGAGGCCGTCGAAGCCGAGAATCGACATGTCCTGAGGAATCTTCAGACGCGCGCCGCGCAGGCCGCGCATCACGACCATCGCGAGCAGATCGTTGCTGCAGAAGAGGGCGGTCGGACGGTTGGCGCCGTGCGTCAGATGCGCGAGCACGGACGGCGCAAGCTCTTCCGCGTTGAAGTCGACTTCGAGCGCGGGGGCGGGCGCGAGGCCGGCCTGCTGCATCGCCTGCGTATAGCCGAGATGCCGCTGACGCGCGCGGTCCGAGGCCGCGAACGAGCCGGCCAGCATCAGGATGCGGCGGTGGCCGTGCGCGATGAGCCGGCGCACGCCTTCATAGGCGGCGAGGCGATTGTCGACCGATACCGACGGGCGCCGCACCGTGTCGTTGTGCATCAGCACGTAGAGCAGGCCGGCGCGGTCGAGCTCGTCGAGCAGCGGATGCGTGTCGGCATCGGCGACGGTCAGGATCAGTCCCTCGACGCGATGCTCGCGCAGCGTTTCGATCGCGTGACGTTCACGGTCGACGTCGTACTGCGTGGTCATCAGCATCAGCCGATAGCCCTGGGCGGAGGCGAGATCGTCGATGCCTTGCAGGCATTCGGCGAACACCGGATTCGCGAGCGTCGGCAGCACGACGCCGATCAGCCGCGTGCGCTCACCGCGCAACTGCCGGCCGAGCGGGCTCGGGCGGAAGTTCAGCGCGTCGATCGACTGACGGACCTTATCGAGCGTGATGGGGTTCACGGTATGCGGCGCGTTGATCGCGCGCGATACCGTGGCGATCGAAAAGCCCGCGTGGGCGGCGACATCCTTGATCGTCGGCGGCATGGGTTGGCGGTCCGTTGTAAACGTTTTCGTGTGCGGATTATCGGCAACGTTTGTGACCTGGGGATGAAGGCGGTCTCGCTCGACCCGGCCGGGTCCGTCCACTTCGTCGCACGGTAAATTTCTGCTTCAGCGGACGCGCTGGCCTGCAGATCCTTCGTCGAATGATCGCTTCCCAGGTGGACTCTTGCTATTTCGCAAACGTTTGCGCATTCGGTCTCAAGTTGGTCCCGTTCCCGCCGTCAACGTCCATATGACCTGAATACCCATGGAGACACCCGTGAAGTGGACGGCGTATTTTCTTGCTCTACTTGTCGTGACCGGCTGCGCGCAACTGCCGCCGGCCAATACCGCGCAAAGCGACAAGCCGGCTGTGTCGACCGACATCATCAGCTTCCAGATTCCCGCCGATGCATTGGGCGCGCATGATCCGCAGCTGAGCGCGGTGCTGGCCAAGGCGGGCGCGCTCGCGGCGGCGCAAAAGCAACCGACGACGATCCTCGTCACGGCGCTCGGTCAGGACTTCCCCTACATCAATCAGGCGATCTGGAAAGGGGTGCCCGCGCAGCACCCGGCA
>DATAQT010000038.1:0-1551 GCA_036264535.1 Paraburkholderia sp.
TCCTCCGTCGCGCGCACGACGATGCGGGTGGCGTCGACCTGATCGACGATGCCGGTGCGCCGCGCCGCGATCGAGGCGCCGGAATCACGCGCCACCACGCCCTCCATGCCGGTGCCCACGAACGGCGCCTCGGCACGCACGAGCGGCACCGCTTGGCGCTGCATGTTGGAGCCCATCAACGCGCGGTTGGCGTCGTCGTTCTCCAGGAACGGAATCAGCGCCGCCGCCACCGAGACCAGCTGCTTCGGCGACACGTCCATGAAATCGACCTTGTCGGCCGGGACCATCTGCACGTCGCCGGCGTGGCGGCACACGATCATGTCCTCGGTGAAGCGCCCGCGATTGTCGATCGGAACGTTCGCCTGCGCGACCGTGTAACGCCCCTCCTCCATGGCCGAGAGGTAGATCACCTCGTCGCTGACGCGGCCGTCCTTGACCTTGCGATAGGGCGTCTCGACGAAGCCGTACTTGTTCACCCGCGCATAGGTGGCGAGCGAGTTGATCAGGCCGATGTTGGGACCTTCCGGCGTCTCGATCGGGCAAATGCGCCCGTAATGGGTCGGGTGCACGTCGCGCACCTCGAAGCCCGCGCGCTCGCGCGTGAGGCCGCCGGGCCCGAGCGCCGAGAGCCGCCGCTTGTGCGTGATCTCGGAGAGCGGGTTGGTCTGGTCCATGAACTGGCTGAGCTGCGAGGAGCCGAAGAACTCGCGCACCGCCGCCGCCGCCGGCTTGGCGTTGATCAGGTCCTGCGGCATCACCGTGTCGATATCGACCGACGACATGCGCTCCTTGATCGCGCGCTCCATGCGCAGGAGCCCGATGCGATACTGATTCTCCATCAGCTCGCCGACCGAGCGCACCCGGCGGTTGCCGAGGTGATCGATGTCGTCGATTTCGCCTTTGCCGTCGCGCAGATCGACCAGCGTGCGGATCACCGAGACGATGTCTTCCTTGCGCAGCACGCGCATGGTGTCGGGCGCGTCGAGGTCGAGCCGCATGTTCATCTTCACGCGGCCCACCGCCGAGAGGTCGTAGCGCTCGGAGTCGAAGAACAGCGACTGGAACATGTTCTGCGCGGTATCGAGCGTCGGCGGCTCGCCCGGACGCATGACCCGGTAGATGTCGAACAGCGCGTCTTCACGCGTCATGTTCTTGTCGACGCTGAGCGTATTGCGGATGTAGGCGCCGACGTTGACGTGGTCGATGTCGAGCAGCGGCAGTTCCTTGTAGCCGGCGTCGTTGATCGCTTTCAGCGTCTTCTCGGTGATCTCCTCGCCCGCTTCGGCGTAGATTTCGCCGGTCTTGGGGTTGACGAGATCTTCCGCGATATAATGACCGATCAGCTCCTGGTCGGTCATGCGCAGGGCCTTGAGCCCCTTCTCGCCGAGCTGGCGCGCTTGCCGCACGGTCAGCTTCTTGCCCGCCTCCAGCACGACCTTGCCGGAGTCGGCGTCGACGAGATCGTTGATCGCCTTGTATCCGCGGAAGCGGTTGGCATCGAACGGCACGCGCCAGCCGTCCTTCTGCCGCTTGTAGATCACCTTGCGATAG
>DATAQT010000343.1:0-3681 GCA_036264535.1 Paraburkholderia sp.
CGAGCGGATGCGATTCGAGCTTGCGGAAGTACGGCAGCACGTCTTGATACGCCCAGCCCGCGTTGCCGGCCGCGGCCCAGTCGTCGAAGTCCTGCTGCTGCCCGCGTACGAAAATCATCGCGTTGATCGAGCCCGAGCCGCCCTGGACCTTGCCGCGCGGGCAATAGAGCGAGCGATTGCCGAGTTCCTTTTCGGCTTCGCTGTAGTACATCCAGTTGTAGGTTTCGTTGTAGTAGGTCTTCGTGAAACCGACCGGAATCCGGAACCAGAACGAGTCGTCCTTGCCGCCCGCTTCGAGCAGCAGCACCGAGTGCTGGCCCGACGCCGACAGGCGATTCGCGAGAATGCAGCCCGCCGAGCCGGCGCCAACGATGATGTAGTCGTAATTCATGCTGTGTGTCGCCTGACGGCGCTCAATCGATTGAATACCTGCGCTCGCATCCGCCTGGGTTCAGCCTTTGGCGGGCGCGAGATTCTTGACGTCGGCCGGTTGGGCGGCCATCTGCAGATGCAGACGCTCGCCCGTGTACGGCGTGTGCTGCCTCACCACATCCATGTTCAGCTCGACGCCGAGACCCGGTTCGCGCGATGGAATGATGTAGCCGTCTTCCCATTGAATCGGCTTCTTCAGCACGGCCGCATGAAAACCGTCCCACGTGCCGATGCTTTCCTGAATCAGGAAGTTCGGCGTGCAGGCCGCGAGCTGGATGCTGGCCGCCGCACCAATGGGTCCGTTGTACAGATGCGGCGCGATCTGCGCGTAGTAGACCTCGGCGAGCGCGGCCACTTTCTTCGCTTCGAGCAGACCGCCGACGCGCGCAACATTCAATTGCAGGATCGACGCGGCGCCCGCTTCGAGCAGCTTGAAGAATTCGTACTTGGTCGTGAGACGCTCACCGGCCGCGATCGGAATGCTGGTGTGCCGTGCGACCTGTGCCATGGCGCCCTCCTGGCCCGGCGGCACCGGTTCTTCGAACCACAGCGGATCGTATTTCTCGAGCCGCTTCGCGAGCCGGATCGCGGACGACGGCACCATCTGCCCATGCGTGCCGAACAGCAGATCGGCCTTGCTGCCGACCGCTTCGCGCACGCGACGGCAGAACGTCTCGCAGCGATCGAGAACTTCCAGTGAAAGCTGATGGCCCGAATAGGCGGTGTACGGACCCGCCGGATCGAACTTCACCGCGGTGAAGCCGCGCTTCACGTTTTGCGCCGCGCATTCGGCCGCGAGATCAGGATCGTCGTAGTCGTATTCGCCACGGCCGTTCTTCGGATACAGATACGTGTACGAGCGCAGACGCGGATTCACCATACCGCCGAGCAGCTCGTAGACCGGCTTGCCCGCCGCCTTGCCGACGATGTCCCAGCACGCCATTTCGAGGCCGCTGACAACGCCCATCATGGTCAGATCGGGGCGCTGCGTGAAGCCGCTCGAATACGCTTCGCGCCACAACCGCTCGATATGATGCGGATCGCGATCGAGCAGATAGCGGCTGAATACGTCGTCGATGATGTGGACCATCGCTTTGGGATGGAACGTCGCCGAATAGATTTCACCGACGCCTTCGATACCGCAATCGGTCTTCAGCGTGACGAAGATCCAGTACATGCCGCCAGGATGCGGCGGGGGTACGGCGACGATATGCGTTTCAAGCGAGACGACTTTCATTTACGCAACCTCTTTTCGTTTGAGCATGTTTTTCAGCGCGAGCCCGGCGAAGCCGCCGGCCGCCGCCATCGCGGCGACATAGCCGAAGTAAAGCTGGTAGCCGAACACGCCGGGGAACGTCTCGGTCAGATAACCGTTGATCAGCGGCAGGAACACGTCCGGCGAGTAGCCGAGCACGGAGATCAGGCCGATGGCGAGCCCCATCGTCGTGGCCGGAATGTTGCAGCGATCGAGCAGCGACCAGTACAGACCGCGAATCGCGTAAGTCAGGATGCCGATGAACAGCACCAGAAACACCAGCAGCACATGACTCGAAATGCGCGGCGCGGCCATCAGACCGACGAGCGACAGCGCAGCGAGAAACAGCGCGATCACCAGTACCGAGACCTTCGAATAGCGGTCGCCGAGAAAGCCGCCGCCGATGCCGCCGATCGGCCGCATCCACAGCTTCAGCGTCGTGATCGTGCCGGCCATCACGACCGTCAGTCCCACCTCGCCTTCGTGCAGATAGGCCGAAAAGCTGTAGGTCGCCCAGAACACCTGATAGCCGCAGAACACGATCGCGGCGACGAGCCACAGTTCGGGGATCTTCGCGAGGGTCGCGAGATCGGCGAGCACGTTGCCGCGGCGCGCCTTGTCGGCGGGCGTGGCATCTCGCGCGGCTTGCGGGTCCTTGACGAGCGCGAGCACCACACCGAGCGCGATGCACAGAAACGCATACAGGTAGACCACCATCCTGAAGCCAACCGCGACCGGCTCGCCGCGCGTCTGCGTGACCCAGGCGAACAATGTGATCGCGATGGTCGCGAGCATCGCCTCGATCAGACCGCGCCCGCCGTCGAGCAGGCCGAAAAAGCGGCCCTGCTCTTCGGCGCCCGCGATCATGTTGACGCGCTTGATCACGGCGGCCCAGAACGTCAGACCGGTGGACAGCCCCCAGCCGCCGAAGATCAGCATCAGCGTATGGAAGGACGGTGCGGTCGAATACCAGAGCCCGAGCAGGCCGGTCGCGATCAGCGAAAAGCAGATCAGCAGACGCGGCGCGATGCGGTCGGCGAGCCAGCCGCTCGGCAGATAGCTGAGCAGAAAGATCGTGCCGAGCGACGAATACAGGTAGCCGAGCTGGCTGTCGGTGATGTGGAACACCTCGAGCATGGTCGGCTGATAGACCTGCCGCAGATAGAGAATCGGATAGATCGCGCCGGCCGCGATCACGAGCAGCGCGAGTTGCAGATAGCGCCGGCCGTTGTTGTGTTGCGCGGCGGCTGAGGCGTCGTTCAACGGAAGCGACGCAGCGGTTCGAACGGGTTGGGATGACACGTGAGCGCTCCTTGGAGACGCAGCATCGGTCCGCTGGACCGCCGGGTCTCCATCATGTTTTTATGGTTTGTTGGGGGATTGCGCGGCGTGCGCCGCCGCGCGCGACTTCAGTACTTCATGACCACGAGACGGGTCTGGGTGAATTCGAGCATGCCGTGCTTGCCGTCGTCGCCGCCGAGGCCCGAACGCTTCCAGCCCGCGTGAAAACCCTGATACGGATCGGCCGGCGTACGGTTCACGTACAGCTCGCCCGCCTCGATGCCGTTGGCAACCTTCATCGCGGCGCGATAGTTCTCGGTGTACAGCACCGACGACAAACCGAACTGATGGTCGTTGGCCATCTCGAGCGCTTCGTCGAGCGTGCGATATTTGACGACCGGCATGATCGGCCCGAACGTCTCTTCCTGGATGATCTCCATCTCCTGGCGGCAGTTCGCGAGCAGCGTGGCCGGATAGAAAAAGCCGTCGCCGGCGGGCAGTTTGCCGCCCGTTTCGAGGGTGGCGCCGGCGTCGATTGCGCGTTGAACCATCGCGTGAATCGACGTGCGCGACGCTTCGTTGACGAGCGGCCCCATCAATGAAGCCTGCTTGCTGCGATCGCCGAACTCGACCGCGCTCATGTGTTTCTTCAGTAGTGCGACGAACCGGTCGTGGACGCTTTCGTGCACGTACACGCGTTCGATCGCGGTGCA
>DATAQT010000347.1:0-21840 GCA_036264535.1 Paraburkholderia sp.
TTCATCGAGAACTTCATCGGCCAGACGGTCATCGGTATCGATAGCAGCGAGCAGCATGTTGCGCAACCGGTGCGCGTGAATCTGGCCATCGGCGTGCCGGCGATCCGCGCCTGCACGACGGACCGGATCGAAGATACGGTCAACTACGCGGCCGTGCGCGAGGCGCTGCTCGCGCTGTTCGCGTCGCATCGCGTGCGGCTGCTGGAGGCGCTCGCCGAGACGATCGCGCAACTGCTGATCGCCGAGTTCGGCGCGCACTGGGTGCGGGTGTCGCTCGCGAAGCCCGCGAAATTCGCCGATCTCGCGGCCGTCGGCGTGCAGATCGAGCGGCGTCGCGGCGAGGGCGCGGCGGCAAGCGTGGGAGTCGCGCGTTACGCGTCGCTGGGAGCGGGGCTGGTGCCGGATTGAGGGGGCGGCCCTCCGTCGGGCGCCGATGCGTCGGGCGCCGATGCGTGGGGGGCCATCGTCGGGGCGCCCATCGTCGGGGCACCCATGCGCGGCCCGCCATGCGCCCCGCGCACTTCACGCAGCCGTCATTTCGACGCCGTCGGTGTTTTCTGCGGACCGAGTCCGCACGCCTGATACGCGCTGGTTTGCAGCGCGCGGAACTGCTTCGTTTGCGACTTCGCGTGGTCGACGCGGAATTCCGCGCCGCCTTCGCCGCCGAGCGTCGCGTACTTCGAGAAGGTCGACTGGTCGACGAATTCGTCGTACGGCAACGACGCGGCCATCTTGTCGATCACGCACGAGCACTTATAGACGTTCGCGAAATCGTGGCCGTTATCGTCCATGCAACTGAGCACGTATTCGACGCGGCCCTGGGTCGGATAGTTGTAGCCGTCCGCCCACGCGAGCGGTGCGACGAAGACGAGCGAGGTAAAGGCGAGAAACGCCCGACATCTGATGGTCATTGAATGCCTCTGCGAGAGCATTGAGTCTGCTTCGCGAACCGCTGCGCGATGCGCGTCTCTTGCGGCCGCGAGGCGACGGGATGGGCGAGGAGGCGGGGCCGGCAACGACACCGCTAACGGCGCCGCGTCTCCTGCGCTTGCATGTGCCGTCAGTTTGGCGCGAACGGATGCGCGACGCTACCCTTCTTCGCCACCACTTCAGCCGCGCTCGGATCGCCGTTGACCGCGCGCTTGATGGCCTCGCGCGTCGCCTGATAGTTGAACTCCTGGATCTTCTTGTCGTCCTCGGCCTGCCAGTGAATGAACACGCCGACGCAGACGAACAGATCGTCGGCCTCGTCCTGCGGGATCGTGCCGTCCTCGACGCTGTCGGCAACCGCGAGCGCGACCGCGTGCTGCGCAGGCCCGAACATCTGCACGGCCTGCTTGGCGCCCTTGATCGTCACCTTGTTGAACAGGATCGTGTTGGGCTTCGTGATCAGATTGGGCGCGACGACGGCTAGCAGCGACGTGAAGCCGTCCTTGTTGTTGGTGAGCGCGTGGCAGAACGCGGTTTCCGCAGCGGAGCCTCGCGGTCCGATCAGCAAGTCGATGTGCGCGACCTCGTTGCCGTCGCCGACGAGCGACTCACCGACCATGACGCGGTTGATCTTGGCCATTCTGTTCCTCCAATGAGTAGGTATGGACCTGCTGATGAGGCGCCGCCTGCGACCGTCGAGCAAAGCATCGCGAGAGCGGTGCGGGAATGCACGGCGGTACTAACTAACAGGTTCCGTGCCAGTTGTGGCGATGGGCCTGCCGGCGGGGTGTGCGGGTCGCGTTCGGCCCGCGTCATCCAGGGCTAGCCGCGCCCTTCGACACAGCGCGCGACGAACAGCGTGGCCACCGCAAGGTCCGCGCTGGTGCCGGGATTGATCGCGCGCGCCTTCAGTTCGGCATCCCAGGCATCGAGCTGCGGATCGCTCGTCGAGCGGCGTGCGGCGGGCGGCGTTTGACGCCAGCGGGCGTGCTGCTCCCGTGCCGCGAGCGT
The DNA here is from genome assembly GCA_036264535.1 of Paraburkholderia sp. Classification (GTDB taxonomy): domain Bacteria; phylum Pseudomonadota; class Gammaproteobacteria; order Burkholderiales; family Burkholderiaceae; genus Paraburkholderia. The sequence goes on from DATAQT010000347.1 coordinate 1,942, forward strand.
GACACTCTGCGCCAGCGCGAGCCCGTGCTTGCGCACAATGTGAGAGTCGGGCCAGCCGCCGAGGAACGCCAGAAACACGTTGAGCATCGCGCTTTCGTCGGCGCTTTCGGGCGCATTTTCGTGCGTCTGCGGCCGGGCTTCGCGGTACGCGGCGAGGCCGGTGTCGAACAGGTCGGCGAAACCGTTCGCGTATTGCCGCGCGATGCTGTCGCGCTCGCTGGCGAGCCGCATCGCTTCGCGCAGGCCGATCGTCGGCGGGGCGTGGACCGACTGTTCGGGCGCGTCGCCCAGGCCGCCCGGATTGGCGAGCGCGATCGCCCGGTAGGCCAGCCGCGCGTCTTCGATGTCGAGGCGGCTCAGCACGTCGCCGGTGGCCGCCCGCCATGCTTGCGCCGACAGCGGCCGTGCGCCGGTTTCGTCGAGGGCCGCGGCGAGCGGTGCGACGAGCAGCACGATGCCGAGATTCGTGTTGCAGCCGACGGCCGCGCGCGTGCGCGTGACCGCGTCGAGAATGCGCGGTCCGACCCGCGCGCCGCGCGCGAATAGCGCGTCGAGCGACGCGTCCGCGCTGGCCAGGAACTGCGCCGCGTGCATGCCGTGGCCGGGGCTTTGCGTGCTGACGTTGCCGGGTTTCGGCGTGCTGATATCGAGCGCGCAGGCTTCGAGAAAGGCCGCGCGCGCGTGCTCGAAGGGGATCGCCGAAGTGTCGGGCATGACGCTCACGCGAGGCGCTGGGGAGACGGCTCAGGCATTCCAGCACTTGCGGCTCGTTCGGCCTGCTCGTTGGCGCGCCGCTGCGCCGCGAGCTTGCGATCGAGCAGATCGTCGACGAGCGCCGCCGCGATATCGAGCGGCACGACCGACTGCAAACCGCGCCACGCGGCCACGCCGTTGACTTCGAGCACGAGCGGCAGCGCGTCGTCGGCGGGGTTGGGGATCAGGTCCACGCCCGCGTAGTCGAGCCCGAGTGCGGCGCTCGCGCGCACGGCGGTCTGCGCGAGCGGGGGCGTCAGTTCCGCGGGCTCGCAGCGTGCGCCTTGCGCGACGTTATGAATCCAGCCCTTGCCGCCGCTGCGCCGCATCGCCGCAACTGCCTTGCCGCCGATCACGAGCACGCGCCAGTCGAAACCGGCCCGGGCGCCCGTGACGAAGCGCTGCAGATAAGCGACCTGCCGATAACGCGCGAGCGACGGCAACGGCGCGAGCAGCCCTCCGCGCGCGCCGAGTCGTTTGAGCCCGTGGCCTTGCGAGCCGAACAGCGGCTTGAGCACCACCTGACGGCCGGCGGCCGCTTCGCGCATCAGCACGCGTTGCGCGAACGCGGCCGATTCGCCGGCCCAGCTGGCCGGCGTCGGCACGCCCGCGCGATGCAACAGGAAGCTCGTCATCGACTTGTCGACGCTGCGCTCGATGGCGCGCGCGTCGTTGTAGACCGGCACGCCCGACTCGCGCAGCGCGTGCAGGATGCCGAGCCGCAGTGTCACCTGCTCGAAGGTGCCGCCGGCGATGCCGCGCACGAACACCGCGTCCGGCAGCGTGTGGCCGAAACCCGGCACGACGAGGCCGTGCGGCAGCCAGGTGGTGTCGATCCGGCAATCCGCGAGATCGACGCAACGCGCTTCGGCGCCGCGCGCGCGAAACGCTTTTTTCAGCCGGCCGGTGTGCCAGCCGGTTTCGTCGGTCATGATCGCGATGCGCACGCCCGCATGCGTCGCGCCGGGCGGCGAAAGCGGTGTAGGGGGCATGGGCATCATCGCGCGGCGGACTGCCCGCCCCACTGTTTCTGCAGCAGCCCGGCGTCGAGCCGGCCACCGTGATAGGTCGCGCCGCTTTCGAGGCTGCTGACCCACACCTCGGCGGGCGCGAACAGCGCGGGATCGATCTGATAGAAGTCGAAGTTGACGGCCGTGAAGACCTCCGCGAACGGCCGCCCGTAATCGCTCGAATTGGCGGCGGGCAAGCTGTCGGCCAGACGTTGCGCGATTTCGTCGTGATGGACGGTCAGATGCACGCGGCCGCCGTACAGGATCGCGTCGTTGGTGCGGCCCATCGCCTGAATGCCGTCGGGCGCGGGCGGCGGCAGCGGCGCCGAGCCCGTGCCCGCGACGATCTCGTCGAGCGGCACGCCGAGCACGTGCACTTTGTGCAGCGCAACTTCGACGACGCGGGCCACGACTTGTACCGTTCCCGCGACAGAGTGTGTCGGCGTGACGATCAGCGTCAGGTGTTGCGGCGCGAGGCCGCAGTCGTGCAGCACCTTGTCGATCACGACCTGCGGCGGCAGACGGTCTACTTCGAGCACCAGCGCGCCGCGCTCATGGCGGTCGCGATAGCCTAGTTCGTCGAAGAGCGGCTCCTTGAGCGCGAGCGCGCGCGCGGGCCCCGAGCCAAGCGAAAAGAACTTCTTGCCGCCGGTCTGTTCCTTGGTCGCCGACAGGCTCCAGCCCGCGTACTGGCTGCCGAGACAGGCCAGCACCGGCGCTGACGTGCTGACTTCGAGCATCGTCGGCCAGAGCGGCGCGGCGTCGAAGTTCGCGCGCACCGCAACGCGGCCGAGTCCGCCCATGCAGATGCGGGCGATCAGCACGCCGGCGTCGAGACTGCCGCGCGCGTCGACGCCGGCGTCGGCGATCACGGTGCCGTCGGGCGTACGAGTCAGCGCGACGCCAAGGCGTGCCGCGTGCTCGATAAGCCGTGCGACGAGGCGCTCGCTCAGTGCGTTCACGCTCGGCGGGGCGACGGGCGGTGAGGTGTCAGGAGTGGGTGTGGAGGCAGGCATGGTCGGGTTCATCGCAGGTTTCGATTCGTTGGACGACGCGTTCGTGCTGCGCATCGAGCGCGGGGCGCACCGCGTCCACCGACGCGGCGCGCACATGCAGCGTGCAGACCGGTTGCCGTGCCTCGATGCGAGTGCCGGGCATCGGCACGTCGCGGCACTGCGGGTCGTGCAGGCAGGCGTCGGAGAAGACCGTGGAGACGCTGAACGGCCGCGGCGCGAACAGCACGCGCTGGCCGGCGCGCCAGCGCGGCTCGCGGGCGAGCGCGAGACTCGCGGCCGACGGCGCGCGGCCGTGGCGGCATGCGTCGAGGTGGCACGCGAGCAGGCCGGCGGGCCACGCATCGGGCGAGGCGGTTTCGTAGAGCGCCAGCGTCGATGAGGGGCGTGCGTTGATTTCGAGCACGTCGAACGTGGTGCCGTCGGACAGGAAGTCGCAGCTGTTGATGCCGACCAGACCGGTGCGCGCGCACAGCGCGTCGAGTGCTTGCTGCACCTGCGCGGCGAGCGCGGGCGGCAGGTCGATCGGCCCGATCGAGCCCGCATGCACGAAGCGCAGATCGTCGATCGCGCAGGTGAGCTGCTCGGCGAAACCGATCAGATGCGCGCCGCCGTGCGCGCCGATGAAAAGCGCCGACAGCGAGCGGCCTTCGCCGATGCGCTGGAAGTAGCCGTGCGGGGAGTCGGTCGTCAAGTCGAACGCGTCGGCGGGTTTGATATGCGTGCCGCCGCAGCCGTCAGCCTGCTTGAACAGCCAGCCCCCGGCGCGCACGGGGCGCTCGAACGAAACCGCCGGATGCGCAATCCGCAACGCGTCGAGCAGCGCGAAGAAACGCCGTGGCTCGCGCACGGCCGCGATTGCTTCAGCATCGTTGCCGAGATAGCGCGGTAGGCCGGCTTCGCAACACAACTGAGGCATCAACGGTTCGAGCCCGCTGCCGCCGATCCAGCCCAGCAAACCTGGCAGACGCGCGACACGCGTCAGCGCGTCGACGAGTCGCGCCCGGTCGATCACGAGCGCGCCACCCCCTGCGCCGATATCGAACCACAGCTCGGCGGCCTCGCGTGTGTCGCGGTCGCCGAAGATATCGAGCGCGGCGACGTGCAGCCCGGCGCGCGCCGCGGACTGCGCGAGCCAACGCGCGGACAGCCCGGCGAGCGCGACGAAAGGCGCCTGCGTGAGCGGCCGGTGCGGCTTCATGATCGCCGCTCTCAGCCGAGACCGGCCGCGACCGCGCGGGCCTCGTCGTACGCTTGCGGGAAGCCGAGGTAGACCGGCTTGCCGCCCGTGCGCATGCGCATGAAGAGGCGATGCTCGACCTGATACTTGACATTGCCGATCGCGAGCGCGCCGATGCCGATCGCACCTGCGTTCGGCACGCCGTCGATCGGCTTGCCGTCGTTCATCACGTTGACGCCGGCGATGCCTTCGGGGGGCACCGCGTTGACATCGGCGGCGACGAGCAGGCGTTTCGCATGCGCGAGGTCGTCGCTGCTGACCACCTGCACGCCTGCAAGCGCGGTGGCGAGCACGATTTCGGCGTCGGCGAGCGCGCCGCGCAACTCGTCCGGCGTCTTGCTGCTGATGCCGTTGGTGACGATGCCGAAGCGCTGGTTCAGTTCGGCCGAGGCCCCGAGCGCGCGATTGCGGTCGTGGTGGCTCGCGATCGTCACGTCGGCGCCGCGCGACGCGGCGATCGCCGCCGCGATGCGCCCGACCGCGCCGCTGCCGCCCAGAATCAGCACGCGCTTGCCGCCTAGTTCCATGCCGTGCTGTTTGCCCAGATGCCGCTCGACCAGCGCGACGAGCGCGGCAGCGGTCGTATACGAGCCGCTCGGATCGGCGAACACCGAGACCTCGAAGGGCGGGACCATCGCGCGACGCGCGATGTCGAGCATATCGGCCGCCTGCATCACGTCGCGGCCGCCGATGAAGATGCCGGTGCGCGATACCCCTTTCGGACCGCGCGAGAAGATCGCGTCCTGCGTCAGGTTCGCGACCATGCCCGCTTCGACGTTGCAATACGGCACGATGACCTGATAGCCGGCGTCGGCGGCCATGTTGACGTCGAACGGACTCATCTGCGGCGTGGCCGTGAACATGTGCAGGATGTAGGGCCTTTCAATGGTTTCTGACATGGCTGGGGCTCGTTTGATTGGCAATCTCGGGACGGCGCGAGGCAAGGTCACGCCGCGCGTGGCGCGAGCGGCGGCGCGCCTGAACGCGGCCGTGCATCATGCGGCGTCGATGTGCGGCGCGTGCGCCTCGGCGCCGCGAATCGCCGCGCCGCTATTGCGGCCCGCGACGACGCTGCATTCGATATGCGGCAGCGCGCTCGCCACGGCGCGCGCGGTCGCGAGCGCGCCGTCGGCCTCGCGCGCGCTCGCGAGCACCGCGAAGCCCGTCGGGCCCCACGAGGTCTGGCCGATGCCGGCGGTGCGTTCGGCGGCGACCGCGCGCAGCACGTGCTCGACGTCGGGACTGGCGAACACGCCGCCTTGTGCGCTCGCGAAGTATTCGCCGATAGTCTGCTGCATCTCGGTGAGGCCGCGCGCGAACGGCGCGAAGTTGTGCTCGGCAGCGCCGGGCAGGATTTGCATCAGCACCAGATGGCACAAATGCGCGGCGAGCCGCTGCGGGAACGGCGCGAGCGACGCGAGCGCGCTGCGTTCCTCGGCACCGTGCAGACCTTCGCGGCTGTTGTCGCTGACGAGCAGCACGCGCCACTGCTGCGGAAACGGCTGGCGCGACAGCAGCGGCGGCATGCTCTGGCGTAGATCGCCGGGCGGCCCGGCATCGAGCAGCAGGCCGCCACACTCGAAGCCGAGAATGCCGATGCCGGAGCGCGCGCCGCGCCCGAGCAGACTGGCGAGCCCGGCGCTCGTCGCCGGCTGGCCGACGAGCCGCGTGAAAGCCGTGCCGACAGCCAGCGCCAGCTGCGTGCCGGAACCGAGGCCGCTGTGTGCGCGCGGCGACTCAACGACGTCGATCGCGAGCGCGGCTGGCCCGTACGCGGCCTGCAGCCGCGCGAGACATAGCGCGATCCGCTCGCGCTCGGCTTCGCTCACCGCGCCGCCGATCTGCTCGCGCTCGGCGAGCCGCGCTTCGATCCGCGTGCCGTGCGCATCGATGACGAGACCGAGGCTGCCGAACGCGCGTCCGAGCGACGCGTTCGGATCGAGAAAGCCCAGATGCAGCCGCGCCGGCGCATCGATCGTGATGGGCGCGCGAGGCGGCAGGCGGCGAAGCTGAAGCGGCATCTCGAGTGTCCTCAGGTGTCCTTGCGAGTGCACGCGACCGGGTTCGGCCGCGGGCCGTGCGCGACGCGTCGCGCTTCCCGGTGGCAGTGCGCCCGGCGACATCAAGCGAAAGCCGTACCAGGCGCGCAGACCGCCTGTCGCAGCGGGTTCGGCCCGCTGGAACCCTTAAGAGGACCCGCCGCGCGCCGTACTGTTTCGCCACCGCGTGGACGCTATGTGACGCCGAAGGCGCACTGTGTCACGCGCTGTTTCATGCCGCGACGGGCGCCCGCGCGTCAAGCGCCTTGCGCGGGTTTCGGCGCGTCGTACTTGATATAGCGGAAGCGCTGATCGTCGGCGGGCGTGCCTTCGAGCGGGCCGTCCTCGAGACCGGGCTGCCAGTGGACCACTGACTCGATCTTCGTCGCGAGTGCGAAGTCCTTGTCCGTGATGCCCTTGGCGCTATGCGTTTTCAGCTTCACGGTCACGAATGCGTAGGAGACCGTCAGATCCGGGTGGTGCCACGCGGCTTCCGCGAGATGGCCCACTGTGTTGACGACCATCAGCGTTCCCTTCCAGCCCTCGGTGCGGTATTTGCGCCGCAGCCAGCCATCTTCCAGGTACCAGTGTTGCAGTGGACCGACGAGGCGCTGCTGGATCTCTTCGTCGGTATAGACGTGCTCGGTGTTTGCCATGGCTGTTGCTCCTCGAATGCGCGAATCGTTCGCCCAACGAAGCATCGCTGCGACTGACAGGCCCGTGCTGCGGCGCATGATTCGCAAAGGACACGATTCGTATCACGCATGTGACACAGTATGTGCCGCATTGCGTGACGCAGCGCCTTCAGCTTACCGCCGTGCGAGCATCAGTGCGCGACGCCGGGTGCCGCGACACCTCGCACGTGCGGAGTCGACGGGCTCGCGTATGCGGTAGCGGCAAACGCTGCCGCGATTCCGGCATGGAATATGCGTTCGCCGTTCATGCGTTTCGAAGCCTGACATTGATCGGGATAGGGCGTTAATCGTTACCTTCACTCGAGAAGGCGCGCACGATGCGATGAGGTAGCGTGGGTCATTCGTGAGTTGAACAGCAGGACAATTCTGGAGGAGACATGAACTTACGCACTGTGGTTCTTGGGCTCGCGATCCTCGCATCCGCAGCCTTTGGCTCTCTGGCTGCGCAGGCCGACTCGCAGCTCGACGGACTGATGAAAAACCCCGCCAACTGGGCGGCCCAGGCAGGCGACTATGCGAATCACCGCTATAGCCCGCTCAAGCAGATCAACGAGAACAATGTCGGCAAGCTACAGGTCGCCTGGACCATGTCCACCGGCGTGCTGCGCGGCCATGAAGGCGCGCCGCTCGTGATCGGCGACACGATGTATATCCACTCCCCGTTTCCGAACAAGGTTATCGCGATCAACCTGAAGGATCAGACGTTCATCTGGCAGTACCTGCCGAAGCAGGACGACCAGGTCGTCTCCGTGATGTGCTGCGACACCGTCAATCGCGGTCTCGCCTACGGCGACGGCAAGATCTTCCTGCAGCAGGCCGACACCAAGCTCGTCGCGCTGAACGCGAAGACGGGCGAGGTGGTGTGGAGCGCGCAGAACGGCAATCCGAAAGCCGGCGAAACCAACACCAACGCGCCGCACGTATTCGGCGACAAGGTGATAACCGGCATCTCGGGCGGCGAGTTCGGCGTGCGCGGGCGTCTGATCGCGTACGACATCAAGACCGGCAAACCGGCCTGGACCGCGTACAGCACGGGCCCCGACAACGAAATGCTGCTCGACCCGCAAAAGACGATGACGTACACCAATGGCCAGATGGTGCCGGTCGGTGCCGATTCGTCGCTGAAGTCGTGGAAGGGCGATCAGTGGAAGTTGGGCGGCGGCACCACGTGGGGCTGGTATGCGTGGGATCCGAAACTCAACCTTGTCTACTACGGTACTGGCAATCCGGGCACATGGAACCCGACGCAACGTCCGGGCGACAACAAATGGTCGATGTCGATCTTCGCGCGCGACCTGAATACCGGCATGGCCAAGTGGGTCTACCAGATGACGCCGCACGACGAATGGGACTATGACGGCGTCAACGAAATGATCCTGTCCGATCTGACGATCAACGGCAAGAAGGTGCCCGCGATCGTGCACTTCGACCGTAACGGCTTCGGCTATACGCTCAATCGCGAAACCGGACAGCTGCTGGTCGCGCAGAAGTACGACCCGGCGGTGAACTGGGCCGATCGCGTCGATCTGCAAACCGGCCTGCCGATTCGCAATGCGACGTACTCGACGCAGGCGGCCGGGTCCGATCACAACGTCAAGGGCATCTGCCCGGCAGCGCTCGGTTCGAAGGACCAGCAACCGGCGGCGTTCGATCCGAACACGAACCTGTTCCTCGTGCCGACCAACCACGTCTGTATGGACTACGAGCCGTTCGAGGTCGACTACGTGTCCGGACAGCCGTATGTCGGCGCCACGCTGTCGATGTATCCGGGCCCGAACGAGAACAACGCGATGGGCAACTTCATCGCGTGGGATGCGAGCAAGGGCAAGATCGTCTACTCGAAGCCGGAGCGGTTCTCGGTGTGGTCGGGTGTGCTGGCGACTGCGGGCGGCATCGCGTTCTACGGCACGCTGGAAGGCTACATCAAGGCGGTGCGCATCAAGGACGGCAAGGAACTGTGGCGCTTCAAGACGCCGTCCGGGATCATCGGCAACGTCTTCACGTATGAGTATCAGGGCAAGCAGTTCGTTGGCGTGTACTCGGGCATTGGCGGCTGGGCCGGTATCGGCATGGCCGCGGGTCTCGAGAAGCCGACTGAAGGTTTGGGCGCGGTCGGCGGCTATAAAGATCTCGCGAAGTACACCGCGCTGGGCGGCACGCTGTTCGTGTTCGCGATTCCTAACGAAAAGAGCTGAACCAACGGCTCAAATGAACGGCTGAACGAGCGGGGCGGCCTGAAGATGCACGGCCGCCCCATCAGCCTCGCCAGGCCAGTGAATCAACCACAAACGCGCTTGTTTGCTGGATGCGTTGAAGCGCATCGGGGCGCGGCTTTTCCCTAGATGGAGACATGTGCATGAAAGGCCGATCTATCCTGTTGCTCACCGTGTTGCCCGCAACGCTCGTCTTGCTACCCGTCGGATACGCTCAGAACAATCCTTCGATTGCGCAGGTCGCGTACAAGGTGGTGGATGGCACCAAGGTCGACAGTAATACGCTGCTAGGATGGAAGACGTGGCGTGCGCTCGCCTGCGAACGCTGCCACGGCGCGCAGCAGCAGGGCCTGGTCGGACCGTCGCTGATCGACGCGTTCAAGACGCTGGACAAGGACGAGTTTCATCGCACGGTGTTCGGCGGACGGGTGGCGAAGGGCATGCCCGATTTCAGCTCGAGCCAGATGATGCAGAAGAACTGGGAATACCTCTACGCGTATCTGAAGGGACGCTCCGATGGACAGATCAAGCCGGGCGATCTGCAGGCCATCGACGCCAAGTAACGCCGTGCCGTCATTCTTCTGGAGGTTCACGATGCGTGATAAGAGAAGCATGTCCGTGCATGTCAGCGTGATCGCCGCCGCGCTCTGCGGCGCGGCGCTCGCGAGCGCCGCGGTCCGCGCGGACGGCCCGCTGCCCAACAACGACGGCGCGGACGGCGTGCTCAGGGTGTGCGCGGATCCGAACAACATGCCGCTGTCGAACAACAAGGGCGAGGGCTACGAGAACCGTATCGCGGCCCAGATGGCGAGCGACTTCGGCTACAAGCTCGAATACACGTATTTTCCGCAGCGCATGGGTTTCGTGCGCCACACGTTGCGCGAGAAAGAAGAGGGCAGCGACCGCTATCGCTGCGACCTGATCATCGGCGTGCCGAAGGGCTATGACATGACGTCGACGACGCAGCCCTATCTGCGCTCGACTTACGCGATGGTGGTGCCGAACCGCCCCGAGTTCGCCAGCATCAAGACCCCCGACGACCTGCTGAAGCTGCCGCCCGAGCAACTGCACAAGCTGCGCTTCGGCATCTTTTCGCAAACACCCGCGGTCGACTGGCTGCTCGGCCACAACCTGATCGACCAGGCGGTGTCGTACCAGGTGCAAAGCGGCGATCCGGGCATGTACCCCGGCCAGATGATCGAACACGACATGGCCGCGGGCAACGTCGACGTGGTGTTCCTGTGGGGGCCGATTGCCGGCTACTTCACGAAGCGCGCGGGCGACTCGGTCAGGCTCGTGCCGTTCCCGGCGGCACCGGGCATTCGCTTCGACTACACGATTTCGATGGGCGTGCGCTACGGCGAGAAGGCATGGAAGGACAAGGTGGATCAATGGATCGGCGCGAATCACGACAAGATCGACAGCATCCTCGCGACCTACCAGGTGCCGATGCTCAAACCGGTCGACGTGCCGGCGGCGAAGCCCGGCGACGCGTCGCAATGACGCGCGCGCGCGGCGCCTGGCTGCGCGCGGCACGCGCCGCGCTGGTTTCGACGCTATGCGCGCTGTGCCTCGCGCCGGCCGCCGCGCGCGCCGCGTCGGCGGCGGCGCCCAGCGACGAGATCACGCCGGCCGAGCGGCTGATTTTTCTGACCGATCATCTGCACGGCGTCGCCGCGCAGACCGAGCTCGACTACGCGCTGATCGATTCGGCGCAGCCGTCGCGAGGCACTGACTTCGTCAAGGTGCTGGTGGTGAGCCCGGACAACGCGAAAGGCGACGCGCAGGTGTCCGACCACAGCGGCAACGTGAACCTGCCGATCGGCGGACTGCAGTGCAATCCGGCGATCATCTATTTTCTCGAACACGATATCGCGGAGATGCAGGGCCTCACCGGCGGGCAGCGCCGCTATTTCCAGCAGCGTCTGCGGCTCGCGCTCGCTGCGGGGCCACAGATCGAGAGCGTGCCGAGCCAGGTCGGCGGCAAGCCGGTCAACGCGCGGCGCATCGTCGTGCAGCCCTATCTGAACGATCCGAACTCGGAGCGCTTCGCGCAGTACACGGGCAAGCGCTATACGTTCCTGCTCGCCGAAGGCGTGCCGGGGCAGGTGGTGCAGATTCGTACCGACGTGCCGGGGCCCAACAACGACTTCGCGCATCCGGCGCATACGGAGTCGTTGAGCTTTCAGTCCGCGCTGAGCAAATTGCCGGCGCCGGCCAAGGCGCCGGTGAAGCCGTCGAATGGGCCGCGGGCCAGTCGCTGAGGCAATCGTCCAATGCAGAACGCGACTCTCGCGACGAACCGGGTCAAGCTGAATTTCGTTCGCACGCTGACCTTGCGGCAGTTGCAGATCTTCGTCGTCGCGAGCCGCTATACGAGTTATGCGCGCGCGGCCGAGGAGTTGCATCTGACGCAGCCGGCGGTATCGATGCAGATTCATCAGCTCGAAGATGCCGTCGGCCTGCGGCTGTTCGAGCGCGTCGCGCGCAAGCTCGCGCTGACCGAGGCGGGCGAGATGCTGACCCACCACGCGAGCCGCATTCTCGGCGAAATCAAGGATGCCGAGGACGCGATGATGTCGCTCAAGCAGGCCGACAGCGGCTCGATCAATGTGGGCATCGTCAGCTCGGCGACCTACTTCGCGCCAAAACTGCTGGCGATGTACTCGCATCTTTATCCCAAGGTCGACGTGCACTTCTCGGTCGGCAATCGCGACGCGTTGCTGCGTCTGTTGCAGGACAACGCGATCGATCTCGCGATCATGGGCCGTCCGCCGCCCGAACTCGACACCACGGCCGAGCCGCTCGCGAGCCATCCGCAGGTGGTGATCGCGCCATTGGATCATCCTCTGCGCGGCGCGCGCCGCTTCGATCTGCAGGAGTTGCGCGGCGACACCTTCCTGTTGCGCGAACCGGGCTCGGGCACGCGCATGGCCGCCGAGGCGATGTTCCGGCAGCATCTGTTCACGCCCGCCAAGACCGTCACGCTCGGCAGCAACGAAACGATCAAGCAGGCGGTCATGGCGGGCATGGGCGTGAGTCTGATCTCGCTGCATACGTTGCAGCTGGAGCTGCGCACCGGCGAGATCGCGCTGCTCGACGTGAACGGCACGCCGATCGAACGCACGTGGCAGATCGTGCATCTGCGCTCGAAGCAGCTTTCGCCGACCAGCGTCATGTTCCGGCAGTTTCTGCTCGACCATGCGGCGGTGCATCTGGAGCAGGAATATGCGGCGTTTGCGGGGGCGTTTGCGAAACCGCCGGTCGGCGCGGAGCGGTAGCGTCATGCGTGGGTTGCGCGCGTGGCTTTCGTTTCGCGTGGCCGCGTTCGTGCATTGCGTGGCTTTGCTGGGTGTGGGCCTGGCTGGCTCGTTCGTGATGGGCGCCGCGCCGGCGCGTGCCCAACCGGCGCCGATCGCGGTGTCGATCGTGGTGCTGAACTGCGGCCTGATCGACGATAACGCGGCCTATAACGACGCCGACACCAATCGCGCGCAAGCGGCGCGCATCGAGATGGTCAGCAATACGCTGCGCGCGCAACTCGATGCGAGCCAGCGCTACCGCGTCGCCGACAACAGCCGCGCTTCCGAGCTGATCGCGCGGCTCGGCGCCACGCAAGACCTGACGAACTGCGACGACTGCGCGCGGCAGGTCGGGCGCGCGCTCGGCGTCGAGCAGGTGGGCGTCTGCTGGGTGCAGAAAGTCAGCAACCTGATTCTCAATCTGAACCTGCGCGTCGCGGATGTCGCGAGCGGCAAGACCGTGTTCCAGCGCTCGGTCGACATACGCGGCAACACGGATCTGTCGTGGCGGCGCGGCGCGACCGCGCTCGTCGGCTTGCTGGTGAGCGGCGCGTCATAGGCACCGCCGATGGCACAGTGTGTACCCGGCGCTCGTGACAGGCTGCCAACTTTTCGCATTCGATTTAACTCTTCCGTCCCGTGCGCGCGATCGGCATAAACCATGCTTGAACGGAAGGCTGGCGAGTCTTCAGGCGCGCCGACGCTCGAGCGTCGCGCAAATAAAAGCCGGCCACCACGAAAGGGGATCGCAGCGATGGTTTCTGACGAGCAGCTTCAGGACTGGCGTTCTCACGCACAGCAGATCGAAAACGAGGTCGCGAGAGTCGTCGTCGGTGAACAGCAGATCCTGAGGCACATCAACGTCGCATTGTTCGCCCGCGGCCACGTGCTGCTCGAAGGCGGGGTCGGCGTCGGCAAGACGACCGTGTTGCGCGCGTTCGCGCGCGTGGTCGGCGGTGACTTCGAGCGCGTCGAAGGCACGATCGATCTGATGCCGGGCGACCTCGTCTATCACACTTACGTCGACGCCGACGGCAAGCCGCGCATCGAGCCGGGCCCGCTGCTGCGGCACGGCGAGCAACTGACCACTTTCTTCTTCAACGAGATCAATCGCGCGCGTCCGCAGGTGCAATCGCTGCTGCTGCGCGCGATGGCCGAGCGTTCCGTCTCGGCTTTCGGCCGCGAGCATCGCTTTCCGCACATGACCGTGTACGCCGACCGCAACAAGGTCGAGAAGGAAGAGACCTTCGAGCTCGCGTCGGCGGCGCGCGACCGCTTCCTGTTCGAGCTGAACATGCCGACGCCGGCCGACGTGCAGGCGCGGCGCAGCCTCGTCTTCGACACGATGTTCCATGACGTCGACGGCCTGCTCGCGAAACTGACGCCGTCGATCGTGCCGTGGGAACAGCTGAACCGGATCGGCGCGGCGATCCAGCAGGGCGTGCAGGCGAGCGAGACGATCGAGCGCTATGTGCTCGACATCTGGCAGGCGACCGAAGCGCCGCTGCAATTCGGCATCGCGCTCGACGGCGTCGACATGCGGCAGCTGATTCTCGCGGGCGCGAGTCCGCGTGGCATGAGCGCGCTGCTGCGGGCCGCGCGCGTGGTCGCCTGGCTCGCGGGCCGCACGCATCTGATTCCGGAGGATATTCACGAAGTGCTGCTGCCGGCGCTCGGTCATCGCGTGTTCTTCACGCCGATCTACGAGTTGCGCCGCCAGGAACTGGCCGAGGCGCTGATCGCGCGGATCGTCGCGAACGTCGCCGTGCCTCGTTGAAACGCCGGCGCACGCACCACGATGAACGGCACAGCGGAATTCCACTACCGTCTGCCGATGCGCGCGGCCGGCGCCCGGCCCGGTTCCCACCAGGGATCGAGCTTCGGCTCGGGTCAGCAGTTCGCGATGCACGGCCGGCTGTTCGACTATCCGGACCCGCGTCGGCTCGATCTGCGCGCGAGCTTGCGCGCCGCGCGCGACGACGAGTGGCTCGTGCGAGTGCATTTGCAGCGCGTCGCGGTGCCGGTGTTCGCGATCGTCGACGTGTCGGCGTCGATGCAGTTCGGCACGCCTCGAACGAAGCTGCAGGTGGCCGCCGATTTCGTCGAAGCGCTCGGCCACAGCGCGTTCCGTGTCGGCGATCGGCTCGGCATGCTGGCCTTCGATAGCGGCGAACGCGACGATCTGTTCATGCCGGCGCGCACGGGTCGGGGCACGGGCACGCTGCTGGCGAGCATGTTGCGCCAATGCACGAGCGCTATGGCCGATCGCGCGGCTGACCGTGCGGCCGACCCTGCGCTCGACCGTCAGGCCGGACGCGCTTGCGTCGAAGGATTGCGGCGCTGCGCGATTCGCGTCGCCGGACGCCAGGCGCTCGTGTTCGTCGTGTCCGATTTCCATTGGCCGCTCGCGCCACTGTCGCCGGTACTCGAGATGCTGGTGCATGCGTGCGTGGTGCCGATGGTCGTGTGGGACGAGGCCGAGATCACGCCGCCACGGCACGCGTCGCTGCTGGCCGTTGCCGATGCCGAGTCCGGCGAGGAGCGCCGCGTGTGGCTCTCGCGCGGCATGCGCGAGCGCTGGCGCGATGGCGTCGCGCGCCGGCGCGCCGAACTTGCCACGGCGTTCGGCGCGCGCGGCATGCGGCCGTTCCACGTCGAAGGCGGGTTCGATCCCGAAGCGATGTCGCGCTACTTTCTGGAGATGACGGCATGAGCGCGCGCGGCGTGAGCGGTGGCGTCGCGCGCCGGGCGACGCTTTGCGTGCTGATCGCCTCACTGTGCGGCGCCGCGTGCGCGACGGCCAGCGGCGCCGCGGTGAGCGCGCTCGTGCAGGAGCCTCGCGCGTTCGGCTACGTGCTCGGCGATGTGCTGACGCAGCGCGTGCTGCTGGAGGCCAACGGTCGCGAGGTGGGCGCGGTCACGCCGCCTTCGGTCGGGCGCACGGGCGTGTGGCTCGAACGCCGGCCCGTGACGCTCGAAACCGATGCCAACGGCCGGACGTGGATGGTGATCGCCTACCAGGTCGTCAACGCGCCGCAGTCGCTCACGCAGATCACCTTGCCCGCGTTGACGTTGACGTCGGCGGCGGGCACCCAATTGCAGATCGCTGAATGGCCGGCCAGCATCGGACCGTTGACGCCGCAGACCGCGTTCGCCGCGGGCGATCTGCAGCCGCTGCGGCCCGATCGTCAGGCACCGAGGCTGGCCACGGCCAGCTTGCACCGGCAGATCGCGTGGGCGCTCGGCCTGCTGCTCGCGACCCTGCTCGCGTGGGCGAGCTGGTGGTGGGCGCGCAACTGGCGCGAGTCGGCGCGGCTGCCTTTCGCGCGCGCATGGCGGCAGATGCAACGGCTGCCGCAGGGGCCAGCCGCTTCGTCGAGCGATGCATGGGTCTGCCTGCATCGCGCGCTGAACGAAACCGCCGGCCAGGTCGTGCACGCGGCTTCGCTATCCGCGTTGCTGGCGCGCGCGCCGTATCTGCAACCCATGCGCGCGCAGCTCGAACGTTTCTATCAGGTGTCGTCCGAGCGCTTTTTCACGCCCGCGCCGAATGCGGCCGCGAATGGTGACGAAAGCGCCGGCGAGAACCCTGGCGAGTTTCCGTTGCACGCGCTGTGCCGCGCGTTGTATCGGGCTGAACGGCGCCATCAGCGATGACCATGAGCCTCGATCTCGCCTTTCCATGGATGCTGGTGCTGCTGCCGCTCGCCGCGCTGCCGCTGCTGCGGCGACGCAGCGATACGCTCGTGTTTTCCAGCGTCGCGTGGCTACCCACCGACGAGCTCGGGCGCGTCGCCGGCTGGCTCACGCGCGGCGCCGCCGCGCTCGCGATCGCGGCGCTCGTCGTCGGGCTGGCGGGGCCTGGGCGCTCGCAGTTGCAGGTGCTGCGCACGGGCAGCGGCGCGCAGATCCTGATTCTGATGGATCGCAGCGCGAGCATGGATGAGCCGATGGGCAGCAAGGGCGTCGAGGCGCCGCGCGGCGACTCCAAGAACCAGGCGGCGCGCGACGCGTTGACGCGCTTCGTCGAGCAGCGGCCGAACGACCGCCTCGCGTTCATGATGTTCGGCACCAACCCCGTAATGGCGATGCCGTTCACGTATAACCATCGCGTGATCGAGGCCGCGATCGCGGCCACGGCGGTTGGCCGCGGCATGCCGGACACCGAACTCGATCGCGGCATGCTCGCGGCGATCGCGCAGTTCGACGGGCGGCTGTCGTCGGGGCGCCGCGCGATCGTGCTCGTCTCCGATGGCGGCGCACTGCTCGACGAACCGATGCAACGGCGCATCCAGGCGGGACTGCAACGCGACCAGATCGCGCTGTACTTCATCTACTTGCGCAGCAGCGTCTTCAGTCCCGATCTGAACGCGACGCTGCCGGCGAGCGGAACCTCGGCCGAAGCGCAACTGCATCGCTACTTCCTGACGCTGAGGACGCCTTATCGGCTGTTTCAGGCCGAAGACCCGAAGGCGATGATGGCGGCGATCGCCGAGATCAACCGGCAGCAGAACGCGACCACGACGTTCGTCGAGCATTTGCCTCGCCAGGACCTGAGTCCTTACTGTTTCGCAATCGCGTTGTTCTGTGCGGCATTGCTGGTGCTGCTGCACCTGCTGCAGGTCAGGAGCTGGGCATGACGCGCACGCTGATCCACACGCTGTTCGGCACCGTCGCGATCTGTTGCGCCGCGTGGGCTGGGTATGGTTTCGTTCGGCTTCAGCACGCGGAGCGGGTCGATCAGGCCATTCTCGCGACCAACGCCGCTTCGCGCGACGCGCCTGCCGGCGACGAGCCGCGCGAGGTTCAGTTGGCCCGCGCGATAGCGCTGTCGAAAGCGGGCGCCTACGACGCGGCGGCGCGGCTCTATAACGGCCTGATCCCCGCAGGCAGCCCGCCCGACGAAGTCGGCCGCGCGGCGCTGTTCGATCTCGGCAATCTGTACCTGCGCGAAGGCAGCGGCGACACCGCGCAAACGGTCCGGTCTCTCGCGATGATCGGCGAGGCCAAGGCGCGCTACCGGCTCGCGTTGCGCGCGTCGCCCGACGATTGGGATGCGCGCTACAACCTCGAGCGCGCGCTCTGGCTGGCGCCGGAAACGCAGTCCGTGCTCGCCGGTCCCGATGTCAAAGAGCAGCACAACGTCAAACTGCGCGACGCGCTGAGCCAGGACTTGCCATGAACGGCGTCTCGCGCAAGCGCGGCTTCGTGAGGTGGCGTGACGCGTTGACGCCGCTCGCGCTCGTCGCGTTGATCGCGGCGGTCGCGATGCCGGCGCTCACGCTGCCGCGCAACACGTTTAACTACATCGTGACGTTCGATATCACCCAAAGCATGGACGTCGAGGACGTGGTTCTCGACGGCGCCCCGGTCAGCCGGCTCAAGTTCGCGCAGGCGTCGATGCGCGATGCGCTCGGGCGCTTGCCGTGCGGCTCGAAGGTGGGCTGGAGCGTATTCACGGGGCAGCGGGTTTTGCTGCTGATGGCGCCGGTCGAGGTGTGCGGCAACTACGACGCGCTGCTGGTGTCGCTCGACGGCATCGACGGGCGCATGCGCTGGACCAACTGGAGCCGCATCGCCGAAGGCGGCGTCTATTCGGCCGTGCGGGTCGCGCAGCAGGCGGGCGGCGGCGCGGCCATCGCGTTCGTCACCGATGGGCAGGAGGCGCCGCCGGTGGCAGCGTCGCGCCCGCTGATGGAAGGCATCAACGCCGCGCGGATCAGGGGCTGGCTGATCGGCGTGGGCGGCGACCAGCCGGCGGCGATTCCAAAGAGCGACGCGAACGGCAACCGGATCGGCTACTGGCAGGCCGACGACGTGATCCAGGTGCCGCCTGTGCCGGGGTCCGCTGTAGAGGCGCAGACGCACGAGGAGCTGTCGGAATTGCGAGGTGAGTACCTGGCGTCGGTGGCGGGGCAAACCGGGCTCGATTATCGGCGCCTGCTGAGCGCGACTTCGTTCGGCGATGCGCTGCTCGACGCGCGCTTCGCCCAGCGCGAACCGGTGCCGACCGATCTGCGCTGGTGTCCCGCGCTGCTCGCGTTGCTGCTGCTCGTCGCGCGCTTCATGCCCGATGCCGTTCTCGCCGGGCCGCGCGCCTGGCGAAAGCGCATTCGAACGACCGTTTCTCTCGTTGCGCCGGCTTTCAATGGCCGGCCGACACGCGTCGACTGACTACCGCAAGCGTGAACGTTGACTCTGCAACGGTTCAAGGCGCGGGTTGACTATCGAATGTCGTCGTTGCTTCCTGAACCTCGCAAGAGTTGCCGGGATCGCCCGACTCGCGAGGCTTGCGGCAGAAGCTTTTGCCGCTCTCTGACCTCTGAGAGCGCTTCCAGGAATCATTCCTAATGATTCGACTGCGACCTTGACTCAGCGCTGAGCCGCGTAGGCTCACGCGCTCGCCGTACCCACGTGAGATCCCTCGCACATTGACCTATCGCTACGAAAATGACTGACTACAATGTCTGAATGCAAGCGACGCTGTGAGGCGCCCGGTCGGACTGGAGCGCTTTGTCGTGTGACGTTTCAATTCCTTCACTGGAGGCATGCTGATGACGTGCCAAAACGAGAGGATTGTCGGAGCGCTATTCGTCGTGCTGAGCGGCTACGCGTATGCGGGCGGCCCCAGCGGTGATGCGCCCGTAGCGATGATGGTCGCCAACATCGTCGCGTCGCCCGTCGAAGTCGTACCGCCGATTCCCGAGCCGCGGCGCTACTTCGAGCAGCAGCGCTTTGCCATGGAGTACCAGGGGGATCGAGGCAAGCCGTTCTATGCGCAAGTCGATAATTTTTATAGCGTCGACGTAACGCACGATGTCGGGCTCGGTTCGGCGAAGGCGCTGGTGTCGTCCGGGCCGCAGTTCGCGCCGGCGTCCGAACCCGGGGCACAGGGTGCCGCGCAGAACGCTGCCAATCCTCTGCATCTGGGTCCATCCACCGCACCGCAATTGTCGATCGTTCAGATGAACGGTTCAGTGCTGTCGATTGGCCAGTCACCGCAGCGACGTTTGTCGTTGACGGTCAACGACTGGGTGTTCTCCGGCACCGCGCGCGTGGCGATTCTGCATTCACACGATACGGGCGCGACGCTCATCGTTAAACATGGCTTCTGAGTGATATCGGGCGGGCGCGTCTCGCGCGCCGGCCGCACACGTCACGTCGACGAAAAGCGCTCGCGATACACCTGCGGCGCCACGCGCAGCTGACGCACGAAGCTGCAGCGCATCGTTTCCTCGCTGCCGAATCCACATCGCGCCGCGATCCGTTTGATCGACCAGGATGTTTCGCTGAGCAGGCGCTGCGCCGCTTCGATGCGCAACTGCTCGACCGCGCGCGCGGGCGTGCGGCCCGTTTGCGCCTTGTAGTGACGCATGAAGCTGCGCTCGCTCATATGCAGCCGTTGCGCGAGCGCGGGGACCGACAGGTCGGATGCGAGACGCGATGTCATCCATGCATGCAATTGGCCGAAACGGTCGTCGGCATCTTGCAAGGACAGCATCGCGCTGAATTGCGACTGACCACCCGGCCGCTTCAGAAACACGACGAGCTCGCGCGCGACGTCGAGTGCCAACGCTCGTCCGTGATCGTCTTCGAGCATGGCCAGCGCGAGGTCGATGCCGGCCGTAACGCCC
>DATAQT010000416.1:0-1862 GCA_036264535.1 Paraburkholderia sp.
CCTCGCGTAGAACAGCGCCATGGAACAGTTTACCTCGCGCACGATCGCGAAGCTCTTTGATGATGTCGGTGCGGGTCTCGATGACGTGCAATCCATTCGGACGCGCACCGTGAAGGTGATGCGGTTTCTGGACGCGATCCACGCGAGCGGCTGGAAGCTGGTCCCGGCCGAGCCACTGCGAGTCGAGCACCGCGACGAACCCGCCCAGGAGTTAGAGGATGCCGCGACGTAAGCCCGCATCGTTTAGCGTGGAGTTTGACCGCATGCTGGCGCGCGCGCGCGCCTCGGGGAATGCGCGACTGGTAGAGCACATGGAGCGCATCCGGCCGCGGCTCAATCTGTCGAGTGACGACGGCGGCGAGATCCACGCCAACGCCGCGCATCAGTTCGGCGATGACTTCCTCGAGGTCGCGCGCGCGATCGGGTCCGATCCGTTTGACATAATCCTGATGCTCGCCGGGCTCTGCGCGCACGTGCTGAACGATCTGCAACTGGTGGGGCTGAATTACGTCGCCACGAACCACGCGCTGACCCAACACCTCGATACGCTCGCCGCGAATGTTGTGGCGCACCAACAGCGCCGGGCGCGCGATGGGAACACTGCGACCAACAGCGCCTTGGACGATGGCTGACATGGGCGGCGCGATCATCCTCGGCTTCGCCAGCGTCGCGATCGGTGTCAGTGGCATCATGGGCGGTCTATGGGTGTTGAACCGCGCCGGATCGTTCATCGAGGCGCTGGCACGCTGGACGCAAGAGGGGCGGTGATGCTTTGGCTTTTTGTCGGGTTTGGCGTGCTGGTCATCGGCACATTCGCGCTCGCAGCGCTCGATATGTTCGCGCAGCGCGATCACGCGCGCGACGCGCTGTCGTGGGGAAAGCCCCGTGACTGACGACGACGACAAGTCCGACGACAAGCCGAGCCGCGAGGTCGCGGTGTCGCACGCGGTCGCATCCAATGAGATGAACCGCGAGGTGATGGGGTTCATCGACCGCGCGCTGACGGATCCCGCCATCGACGTGAACAAGCTGCGGGCGCTGCTCGATATGCAGCGCGAGGTGCGCGCCGAGAATGCGCAAGCGCTGTTCGCCGAGGCGATGTTCAGGCTGCAAACCAAGCTGAAACCGCTGGTGCGCTCGCGGACCGTCCATCTGACCAAGGATGGTCGCGATCTCGGCAGCTATAACTTCCTGCCCGCCGAAGACATTGACGACGTGCTGCGCCCCTTGCTCGAGGAAAACGGGCTGATGGAGGTGTTCACCACCGAGCCGCGCTCGGATGGAGCCGGCTTGGTCGGCGTCTTGGAGGTCGGGCACGTCGCCGGGCACAGCCGCAAGGTCAGCATGCCGCTGCCGCTGGATACCGGGGCGGGGCGCAACAATCTGCAAGCCTACGGGTCCACCGTATCCTATTTGCGCCGGTATCTCCGCGAGATGATGTTCAGCATCGTCCGCCGTAACGCCGACGATGATGGCAACACCGCCGACCGGCGCTTCATCACCCAGGCCGAAGCCGACGAGTTGCGCGCCATGACCAAGGATGCCGGGCGCCAAGAGAGCGCGTTCCTGTCGCGCCTGTTCGGCGATCAGGTCCGCTCGTTTGAGGAATTGCAGCCCGGCCCGGGCTATCAGGCCGCGCGATCGACATTGGCCGGGATCATCCAACAGCGCGCCGCGCGGAAGACCAAAACGGAGGGCTGATGCCCATCTTCCATTGGGATATGCAGCAAGGCTCGCCGGAGTGGTATCGCATCCGCAGCCGCGTGCCGACGTCCAGCGAGTTCCATAGCGTCATCACCCCGGTCACCGGCGTGTTGAGCAAGGCGCGCTACAAATACGCCTGCCGCATCCTCGCCGGGCGC
>DATAQT010000078.1:0-30115 GCA_036264535.1 Paraburkholderia sp.
TCCCCGAGATGCTGACGGGAAGAGTTAAAAAGTCGTTGATTAGTTAGGAAGCGCAGTCCAACCAATTCCGTGTCCCAGCACGTGGTTTGAACGGCGGGCAGGAATGCGGCATCGGGTCGCTTCCCGATAGACAATTGAAAGCTTTACTGGTCCTTGCGTCAGGCAGATGATTACGGTCTCACTGTCCGCATGATCACGCCGTCCCAGCCGAAAACGACGCGATGCGCATCCATGCAGAATACGGCCGCACAATTGTCAGTGTCCAGCAGTACGGTCTTCTGGGGCAAGCCCGTATCTTCGAGGTTGATGCCGTAATAGTTTTTGCGCTTTGGCGCAGTATCGACGGTGTGAACGCTGAAACCGTTGTGCGGACGACAGCGCTCGCCGGCGAATTCGATCTGCCCGGTCGATATGCTCAGCACGTTGCCCAGCAGTCGTTTTGCCTCAGGTATTGCGCCGGAAACATCGCTGTACGCGACCACATCGGTGACGGTCCATTTTCCGTTGACTGATGACGGGGTGGCCGTCGGCCCGGCCGCGAAACAGATGGTCGCAGTCAGGCAAATGTTCCGCGCCGGGTACAGTGGTTTGAGCATCACGATCGTTGCATCCTGAAAGGCGCCGATTCCCGCACTCGCCGATTCGCGCGGGGTCACCATTACGCGCGCTGCAACTCCACGTGCGTGCAGGGTCCGAGGTGCGCTACGCACAACTTTCTCACCGCCCGTAAGGCGAATGGAAATTTACCATCGCTTGCCCCACTTGAAGCGCTATGCACTTTATTTTGGGCCGTCGCCTATCGTGGCTTCATCGCCGATCGCACCGATTGCGCATAGACCCCATCAACAAACCGCGCAAACGAATACACCACGAATAAAATAACCGCCACCACATCCCCAACCCATTCCCCCAGAAGGAGCCCAGCATGTCGAACAAATACCGGATTGCCGTCATCCCCGGCGACGGCATCGGCGTCGAGGTGATGCCCGAAGCGCTGCGCGTACTAGAGGTCGCGACGCAACGCTTCGGCATCGAACTCGACTATCAGCACATCGGGTGGGCGAGCTGCGACTACTACGCGAAGCACGGCAAGATGATGCCGGACGACTGGAAAGCGCAACTGCAATCGGTCGATGCGATCCTGTTCGGCGCGGTCGGCTGGCCCGATACCGTGCCCGATCACATCTCGCTGTGGGGTTCGCTGCTGAAGTTTCGCCGCGAGTTCGACCAGTACGTGAACCTGCGGCCCGCGCGGCTCTTTGCGGGCGTGCCGTCGCCGCTCGCGGGACGCAAGGCCGGCGACATCGATTTCTGGATCGTGCGGGAGAACACCGAGGGCGAGTATTCGTCGGTGGGCGGCGTGATGTTCGAAGGCACCGAGCGCGAATTCGTACTGCAGGAGTCGGTGTTCACGCGGCACGGTAGCGAGCGCGTGCTGAAGTTCGCGTTCGATCTGGCGCAGCGCCGCGCGCGCAAGAAAATCACCGTCGCGACGAAGAGCAACGGCATCGCGATCAGCATGCCGTGGTGGGACCGATGCGCGGCCGGTGTCGCCGCGCAGTATCCGGATGTCACATGGGACAAGCAGCACATCGACATCCTGTGCGCGCGTTTCGTCCTGAACCCGGACCGTTTCGACGTGGTCGTCGCGACCAACCTGTTCGGCGACATCCTGTCCGATCTCGGTCCCGCGTGCACGGGCACGATCGGCCTCGCGCCGTCGGGCAACCTGAATCCGGACCGCAAGTTTCCGTCGCTGTTCGAGCCGGTGCACGGCTCGGCACCCGACATCGCCGGCAAGCACATCGCGAATCCGATCGCGATGATCTGGTCGGCCGCGATGATGCTCGATTTCCTCGGCCATTCGAGCGGCAAGGAGCGCGAAGCGCACGACGCGATCCTGAAGGCGATCGAGGCGACGCTGATCGAAGGTCCGCACACCGGCGATCTCGGCGGCAAGGCGAGCACGAGCGAAGTCGGCAAGGCCATCGCGGCCAAACTCGCGTGACATGAACGATGCGCCGGGCAGCCCTACCCGCCCTGCGAATGCCCGGCCATCGATCGTTTCAACATGAAGCGATGACGACGACGGGCAACGTCGGATGCGCCGTCATCGACAGTTGCGCCGCTCGTAGAGCGACCATTCGGCCTCGTGCGTCACGAGCGTGACATCGCATTCGTTATTGGCGAAGAAATTAGCCGGCAATGGCCCCTGCTTGCGAACGAAGAAATAGCGGTACTGACGGCCGTTGTCCTTGTTCCATTCGAAACTTCCCGGATCGTGTTCGAGCACCGGGGGGGCGACGGGCATCATGCCCGGCCTGAAGCGCACGATCTGCGGCACGAAGGTCGCGAAGTTCAGATCGACGAAACCGTGTTTCTCCGCCTGATACCACAGCGACTGGTGCTCGTACGCGAACGGGCTCTTGTAGGCGGGACTCGCGCGATCGAAGATGAGGCTCAGCGCGCGTTGATCCGGCTCGGCTTGCTCGAGCAACTCGTCGAGCGGCGCAATCTCGGCGGCGAAACGATGCAGACGAACCGTCTGGTCCGCGAAGAAGATCCAGCATCCAGCGATGATCAACGCCTGCACGCCGAAGCCACGCAGCCTGTCCGAGGTCGAGCCGGACGACGCACGCCGAGCGCCGCTCGCCGACGTTTGCGGCGCACAGAACATCAGCGCATAGGCGGGCAGCAGAAACACCGCGAAACGGTGATACAGGTACGCCGTCTTCAGCGCCGTGCCGGGTACGAGGAACCAGACGAACGCCACCGCGAGCATCGGCACGATGACCGAGCGATCGGGATTGATCCGGTTGCGCCACAGCCACGGCGCGACGAACATCAGCGCGACGAGCGGTAAGTACACGGCCGCGCTCTTGTTCAATCCCCACACGTAGACTGGCAGCGAGAGCAGACGCTGCAAGTCGAAGCCCCATTTGAATACGTCTATCCCAGCCAACGCGTGTCCGAGTAGCGGATCGGTCACGCGGCTCCACAACATATACGCGATGCACAGCACACCGAGCGGCACGAACGGCGCGAGCGCAAGTATCTTGCGCGCGAGCGTCTTCTGTTTGAAGAGCACGTAGCCGACGCCTATCACCATCGCGAACAGAAACACGAGCCCGTGACAGAAGAACAGCGCCGTGCCCGCCACGAACATCCACACACCCTTCCTGACGGATGTCGCCGTCGCATAGTTGTGCGAAAGCCAGATGAACAGAATGCCCAACGGCGTCGCGACCAGAAACGTATAGAAGCCCCACATGAAGGCGAAGCCGAAAAATCCCGGCACGAACAGCCAGTCGAGCCGTGGATCGCCGCCCAGATAACGGCGAAAGCCGACGCACGACGCGACGAATGCGAAGTACGCGAGCATCAGCACGCATTTGAGCGCGGCGCCGATCGGCATCAGCCAGGTGAGCGGCAACGCAAGGCCATAGCCGACCAGATACGGCGTGAGCAGGTTCAGCTGCACGAGGTTCTGCCACGGCGACGTATGCTCGAGCAGGTCGCGCAGCAGCATCACCTGTCCCGCGTGTTGCGGCAAGTCGGCCCACGGAGGACGCGGTGCGATCCAGAACAACGCTCCGCCATACAACACGGTGACGATGAAAAGCACGCGCGGAAGAATCGCGGCGAGCCGGCCGGAGCGCGCAAACAGCGCGTCTGCGGACGTCGCCTCGACGCCGGCACCCGCCGGCGCCGAACGATCGACGGGAGAATTCATAAAGTTTGCTCAATGATGAAACGAGGACGCTGCTTGGTTTCGGCATACGTCTTCGAGATGTAGCCGCCGATCACACCGAGAAAGAGCAACTGGATACCGCCGAGAAAGTACATCGGAATCACGGTCGACGCCCAGCCGGGCACCGTGAGGTTGGTGAAAATGCGCGCATAGGCGGCCCATGCGCCGAAGCATAGTGAACCTATCGCCAGCAATGCGCCGATGCGGGTGCTCCATTGCAGGGGTACGGCGGAGAACGACGTGATGCCGTCGAACGCGAGAACGAGCATTTTGCTGAGCGGGTATTTGCTCTCGCCCGCAAAGCGCGGCGCGCGCTCGTATTCGACGATCGCAGTCTTGAACCCGAGCAGCGGAATGATGCCGCGCAGGAACAGATTGACCTCCTGAAACTGGCGCAACGCTTCCACCGTCTTGCGGCTCATCAGGCGAAAGTCCGCATGGCCCGGCATGATATCGACGCCGAACGTCCTGAGCAGCTTGTAGTAGTTGCGCGCCGTGACGCGCTTGAAGAATGTGTCCGTCTTACGTTTGTGACGCACACCGAAGACGATTTCCGCACCCTGCTGATATTCCGCGAGCATGCGCGGAATGGCTTCGATATCGTCCTGCAGATCGGCGTCGAGACTGATGAGCACATCGCCTTGAGCCGTCATCAGGCCGGCCAGAAGCGCATTCTGATGGCCGCGATTGCGCGAGAGTTTGATGCCGCCGCAGTGGGCATTCTGCGCGTGCAGCGCTTCAATAATCGACCAGGTGTGGTCGCGGGAACCGTCGTCAATGAAAGTGATGCGGCTTTCGTTGCTGACCTCCCCGGCTTCGATCAATCGCTCCAGAAGTGCGAGAAGCCGCTTACTCGTCTCGGAAAGAACCTCTTCTTCGTTGTAGCACGGCACGACGAGATTCATCGTCGTCGTCATAGGCAAATCCCCATTCTGAAGCTGGCTCGACCCAGAGTCAGGCGCAGAGTCCGGCGTTTAACCTGTTTCGACATTAGTACGCATCAGCGATGCCAGGCAAGCATGAGGACCTCTTTGTCCGAAAATCACTAAGCCATCGGGAAAAATGCCGAATTGGAGCCGCAACGGATTTACCGCATCGGGAATACGAATAAGCGCTTTTTACTGATACGTCGTCAACGACCCATGTCGATATGCGCAAGGAAATGCGATTGCCATCGCAGTCCCGTATGATTGGGTCATGGCGACACAATAGACAATCGCTGAACGGTCGCGCCAGATCGTATTCCAATGGCCTTTGGAACGATGTTTTCCGGTGAGGATGAATAGCATGGACAAAGCCGAGTTCGACAGCTTTGCTGACGAGTATCTTTCGCTGCACGCCCGCAACATCGCGGTATCGGGAGAAGGCCCGGAGTATTTCGCGGAGTACAAGATTCGCGACATCGCCGAGGAGATGACGCGACGCAGGGCGCTGCCCGCGCGCATGCTCGATTTCGGCTCGGGCGTCGGCACCTCGATTCCGTGGGTCAAGCGCTATTTGCCGGACGCACAGCTCACGTGCGCGGATGTATCGGAGCGTTCACTGGAAGTCGCGCAAAACCGCTTTCCTGGTTCGTCCCGTTTCGTTCACTTCGACGGCCACACGCTGCCTTTCGAGCAGGGCGAATTCAATCTCGCCTATGCGATGTGCGTGTTCCACCATATCGATCACGCCGAGCATGTTCATTTGTTGGGCGAATTGAAACGCGTCGTGGGTCCGCGGGGCACGGTCGTCGTGTTCGAGCACAATCCGCTGAACCCGCTGACCGTCAGGGCGGTCAACACCTGCGAGTTCGACGTGAACGCCAAACTGATTAGCGCGCGTAACATGAAGCAGGCGTGCCTCGACGCCGGCTTTTCCAACGTCATCGTGCGCTTCCGGATTTTCTTTCCTCACATGCTGGCCAAACTTCGTCCGCTCGAAAAATATATGACCCATGTCCCACTCGGTGCCCAATACTCTGTGTACGCGAGCGCCGCATGAAGGCGGCCATTCAATGACCGATCTGCGCACGACAGCACCCCATACCGAACCTCTTCGCCAGTTCATCAAGTATCTGCTGGTTGGCGGCCTCAATACGGCGATTTCGGCCGTCATCATCTTCATCGTGCAGGCGGCGGGCGCCATGCCCGTGGTCGCCAACATAGTCGGCTACGCGTTCGGCGTGGCACTGAGCTTCGCGCTCAACAGCAGGTTCACGTTCAAGACAGCGGCAACGCGGCACACCGCCATCCGCTTTCTGATCGTCGTGCTGATCTCGTATCTGGCCAATCTCGCCACGATGGTTTCGGTGTTACATCTCACCCATGCGCCCTACTTCGCGCAACTGTGCGGCATTCCCGTCTACGTGATCGTGGGCTTTCTTGGCAACCGGTATTGGGCGATGCGCGAGCGCACTCGCTGAAGATGCGCATCCGATCCCCACGTCATTGATCTTTGTTCACGATTTTGTCGACGTCGCGGGACACGGTAAGCACATATCGGAAGAACATTTACTATCTCTTGCGAAGACGTTGTCCATCACAACGTCTTACGAAAAGATTATCAAAGCCATTCACCATGGGACACCGCTATGAGCAGGGAAGCCTATCCGATCGAAGTCGAGTTCCCCGATATCGCGCAGCACGAGCAATCGTCGTCGGGCATTGCGTATGTCCACACGTTCGATTCCGGCGTGCCCGGTCCGCACGTGATGATCAACGCGCTCACGCACGGCAACGAAGTGTGCGGCGCGATCGTCGTCGATGAACTGCTGCGCCGCGCGCTGCGGCCGCGGCGCGGGCGCCTCACGCTGTCGTTCGCGAATGTCGCCGCCTACCGGCGCTTCGATCCCGCGAATCCGGATGCCGCGCGTTTCGTCGATCAGGACTTCAACCGCGTGTGGACCGCCACCGTGCTCGACGACGCGTCGCGCACGTCGAGCGAACTCAAGCGCGCCCGGGCAATGCGCCCGGTGATCGACACGGTCGACGCGCTGCTCGACCTGCATTCGATGCACGAGCGGTGCAAGCCGCTGATCGTCGCGGGACCGCTGCAAAAAGGCGTCGACCTCGCGGTGCGGCTCGGCACGCCCGCCACGGTGATCTGCGACGAAGGGCATCCCGAAGGCCGCCGCATGCGCGACTACGAAGGGTTCGGCGACGCCGCGAGCCCGAAGAACGCGCTGCTGATCGAATGCGGCCAGCATTGGGAGCGCGGCGCGGTGGCGGTCGCGCGCGATACGGCCGCGCGCTTCCTGCTGCTCGCCAGCGTGATCGACGAAACCGATCTGCCGCCGGGGTGGCTCGCGCCATTGCCACCCGAGCAGCACATCGTGCGTGTGACGCAACCGGTCGTCGCGACCAGCATGGACTTCAGCTTCGCCGCGGCCTACACCGGCCTCGAAGTTTTCGCCGAGGCGGGCGCCGTGATCGGCTGGTCGAACGGCGAGGCGGTGCGCACGCCCTACGACAACTGCATGCTCGTGATGCCGTCGCTGCGGCAACTACGTCCCGGCGTGACCGTGGTGCGGCTGGGGCGAATCGAGCGGACGGTGACGAATCCTGGGATGACGGGCTGATCGCCCGAAGCCCGTGTGCCGTTAGTTTCGACGCCTTGACCCTGGCGCGCCCGGCCCTTTGGCCGGCCCCGTCAAGCGCACCGCCCCTCGACGCGAAAGCGGGCTGACGCCCGCTTTCGCGTGGCCCGGGTATTCCCCCGTTGACCCATTCCATCTCCTTATTTACAGTGGCGCGCGTTCGCGTGAAGAATCGTCGTTCTGTATGCGAACAAAATCCCTCGCCTGGAGCGGCTTCGTCAAGCAGATCCGTCCGGGTATGATTCATTGCCGAAGCACGGCCGAATTGCCCAGGCGCAGGCATCGTGCGCCGCTACCAGACGGCGTACAGTCTTAAGAAGAATGGCCCGTCGTGTCGGGCCTTTCGCAGTCAGGAGACCACCATGAACCGCAGCCCCGCTGTGAATGTTCAAACATTCATCAACGAACATCCGTTTTCGCCGTTCCAGTGGCTGATCTTTTTCATGTGCTTTGTCATCGTCCTGCTGGACGGTTTTGACACTGCCGCGATCGGCTTCATCGCGCCATCGCTGATCACCGAATGGGGCATCTCCAAGCCCGCGCTCGCACCGGTGCTGAGCGCCGCGCTATTCGGCCTCGCGTGCGGCGCGCTCGGCTCGGGTCCGCTGTCGGATCGCCTCGGGCGTCGCTCGATGCTGATCGGCTCGGTGCTGCTGTTCGGCGTCGCCTGTTTCGCGTCGGCGTTTTCGACCGGCATCGACCAGCTGACCGTGCTGCGCTTCATCACCGGCGTCGGCCTCGGCGCCGCGATGCCGAACGCGGTGACGATGATGGGCGAGTACTGCCCGGACAATCGCCGCGCCACCGTGATCAACCTGATGTTCTGCGGCTTTCCGCTCGGCGCCGCGTTCGGCGGTTTCCTCGCCGCGTGGATCATTCCACATCTCGGCTGGCGCAGCGTGCTGATCCTCGGCGGCGTCACGCCTCTGTTGCTGTTGCTGTTGTTGCTCGCCAGGATGCCGGAATCGGTCCGCTACATGGTCGCGAACAACAAGCCGGCCGAACGGATTCGCGCGGCGCTCGCGCGCATTTCCGGCGACGCGATGCAGGCCGCCGGGTTCACGATGACCGAAACCGCGCCGCAAACCGGCGGCAAGGGTCTCGGCGTCGTGCTGTCGCGTTCGTACATCGTCGGTTCGGTGATGCTGTGGCTCGCGTACTTCATGGGCCTCGTAATCTTCTACGCGTCGATAAACTGGATGCCGATCCTGCTGAAGGATGCCGGCCTTACGCCGGAGCGCGCGACGCTGATCTCCGCGCTGTTCCCGCTCGGCGGCGTCGGCGCGGTGCTGGCCGGCGTGCTGATGGACCGCTTCAACGCGAACCGCGTCATCGCGGTCTGCTATGCACTGACCGCCATCAGCGTGTACTTCATCGGCCAGGCGGCCGGTAACGTGGGGGCGCTCGTGGCGATCGTGTTCATCGCCGGCGTGCTGATGAACACCGCGCAATCGTCGATGCCGGCGCTCGCCGCCGCGTTCTACCCCACCGCGGGCCGCGGCACGGGCGTCGCGTGGATGCTCGGCGTCGGCCGCTTCGGTGGCATCGCGGGCTCGTTCCTCGTGGCCGAGTTGGCGCGCCGCCACTTCTCGTTTGGCGGCATCTTCGCGACCATCGCTGTCGCCGGTCTGCTGTCGTGCGTCGCGCTGCTGATCAAGCAGGCGGCACGGCCGCACGTGGCGGAAACCGGTGCGTCGAAGGCGGAGTCGTTCGGGCATTGAGCATGCGCCGGGATGTACCCGCTATTGGATCGATCAGGATCCGATAGCGGTTCGATAGAGTGGTGGCTGAAGCCGCCCTGCGATTCGCAGGGCGGCTTTTTATTCGGCAGAACGAGTGAAGTCTCGCGCTTACCTGAAAGTGAGAATCTGCCCGACACCCTGCGTGCTGCGGCTGTCGTCGACGTTGGTGATGAAAAGCATTTTCGAAGATCGGCCGCTGCCGTTGTGACATATCCAGGTCGCAGCCATTCGCGTGCGGCCTTGTGAGCCACCGTACTAAAAAGCACCGCGCGCCACTTCCCGATACACTACGCAGCTATTCACGCGCGCAGCCCGGCACGGCGACCACCGCCGCTGCCGCGCCGCCGCCGTCTCATCTCAGGATTCCGGTAATGAAACGCGTAGTCGTATCCGCGCTCGTCGCGCTGTGCGTCGCGCAGCCGGCCGCTCAGGCCGTCGCGCAGACCGTCAGCGATCAATGTTTCGCGCTCGGCGATATCGCCGGCCAGGTCGCGTCGTGGCGCACGCACAAGAAGACCCGGGCCCAGGCGCTCGATCAGGCCGCCCGCTACTACAAAGACCCGTCCGATCGCGCGGCCGTCGACGCGATCATCGAAAAGATTTACAGCCCCGACGCGCCGCACATGACGCCCGATCAGGCAAGCATGATGATCACGTCGGACTGCGCGAACCAGCACAAGGGGCAGGCAGCGCCGGCGCAGTGATGCCGGCGATTCGCCTGCCCGCGTTCAGCGGCGCGCGCTAACGCTGGCGAAACGCATCGAGCGACGACAACGCATTGCCGTGGAAATCGAACAGCGTGTTGTTGTCCCACTGATCGCCGGCGCCGACTTCCCAGCCGACGTTCGGCGTCGGAATCCACTCGGGCTCCCACCAGAACACGCCCTTGCCGTGGCCGTCGGGGATCGCCTTGACGATGTCGGTCACCGCGCCGAGAAACTGCGCCTGGCCGGCGGGCGTCTGCGGGTACGGCGAGGTGCCGACGTTGGTCATCGAGTTCGGCTCCGAATCGCCGTCGCTGGTCGTCCACGGATACGCGGTCTCGACGACGATCACGTCCTTGTCGTAGCGCGTCGCGAGATCGTTCACGTTGCCCTGCAGATCGCTGAACGAGCCCTGCCATTGCGGGTAGTACGACAGGCCGATCACGTCGAACGTGACGCCACGCTGCGTCATGCTGTCGAACCACCAGCGGCTCGTTGCGTTGTTGCCGCCGCTGTCGATATGCAGCATCACCTTGATGCTCCCATCCACGGATTTGACCGCGTCGTGCCCGGCCTTCAGCAGCGCCGCGAGGTTATCGAGCTGATCGTACTTGCCGAGCGGCCACAGCATGCCGCCGGTGATCTCGTTGCCGATCTGCACCCACTCGGGATGCACGCCGTCCCGCTTGAGCATCTGCAACACGTCCGATGTGTACGCCGACAGCAGCGCACAGGTGTCGGTGATGTCCTTGCCGACCCAATCGTGCGGCGGGTACTGCTTGCCCGGATCGGCCCACCAGTCGCTGTAATGAAAGTCGATCAGCACGCGCAGGCCGAGCGCGGCCGCGCGACGCGCGAGGATCCGCACGTGCTCGGCGTTGTTCCAGCCGGCTGCCGGACTCTCATTGGCCGGAAAGAAGTTCGGATTGCCAGGATCGTTCCACACCTTGATACGGATCGAATCGACGCCGTGACGCTTCAGAATCTCCAGACAGTCGTGCGCTTCGCCATGCTCGTAGTACTTCGCGCCATTCGCTTCGAGTTCGAGCAACGTCGAGACGTCCGCGCCCATCGCGAAGCGGTTTGCGCGCGCGGCGGCGCTCTGCTCTGCATCATGCCCTGCCTGCCGGCCGGTCCCGGCCGCGACAGCAGGCGCGCCCACGGTCGCGCCGACACCGGCCGCCGCGGCGGCACCCGCGAGCCAACCCAGCATTTCTCTTCGGTTCATCCGTCATCCTCCATCGATTGAATGGCGGCTCCTGACGGGCCGCCTGATCTGGTTTGATGCGTCCGTGTTGCACCCTTCGAGTTTCAAAACTGCGAGTTTCAGACTGCTTTTACCGCCCACTGCTCTTCTGATTTTTCAAACTGGACCGCACTGCGTCATGCGTCTTTCCATACGCAAACGTCGCCGGTTTTCAGGCGTGACTCGCCGAGCACGAACGCCGCATTGCGCGGCGCCGGCGCCTGCACCGGTTGCGCGCCGAAATTGAATGCGAAGGTCAGGCCGCCGCGGCGACGCAGCCGCAGCCCGTCGGCGAGCACCTGCGTAGCGAGGCCCGCGTCGTGCGCCGCCTGTCGCAACACCGTGCGATGCAATTCATGTGACAGCCAGCCGGCCACGTAGCGCACCTTGCCGTGCGTCAGCAGCGCGGGCCACGCGTCGTCGAAACGCGCGGCAACGCGAGTCTCACCATTGGCGCGCACATGCTCGCGCCAGTGCAGCGCGTGGCCTTCCGTGCCGTCGATCGACAGTGCCGGCGCAAGCGTCGAGCGCAGCGTTTCGACTTCGAGTACCTGGATCGGCAGCACCTGCTGCAACGCGCCGGGTGGCAGATTGCCCGGAATCGCGAACGCCTCGGTTTTCGAGCCGCTGCGCGGGCCGAACACCCATTGCGCGGTCGAACGCGCGATCTGCCCGATTAGCGCAGCGTCGATCACCGCGAGACTCGGCACGACGGCCAGCTGATAGCCCGAGAGATCGGCGCGGCTCGACACGATATCGACATCGAGCCCGAGTTCGCGCAGCGACTCGTAGTAGTCGAACACGAGCGTCTGATAATCGAAGCTCTTGCCGTGACGCTGGATCTCGAACATCCACTGCGTCTCGTAGTCGAATATCAACGCGGTGGCCGCGCGCGCGGGCTTGGCGAGCGTCGAGAGCACCGTGCTGCCCGCGATTTCACGCGCGGCCTGTTGCACCTCGAGACCGCCCGGCGACAGTTCGTTGTTCGGCAGATTGAGCCCGGAATGCATCTGCTCCTGCGCATACGGGCACTGGCGCCAGCGGAAATACGACACCAGCTCCGCGCCATGCGCGAACGCCTCGTACGCCCACAGCCGCACCATGCCCGGCGCGGGCACCGGATTCCACGGCGCCCAGTTCACCGGACCGGCCTGCTGCTCCATCACCCAGAAGCGGCCGGCGCCGATGCCCCGATAGCGATCGTGATCGAACGCGGACACGTCGGGATGCCCGGTGCGCGCGAAGCGCGCCTTCTGCTCCTCCGGCAACGCAATCGATTCGGTACGCGCGATCGGATAGCTGTCCCACGCGGCGACGTCGATCGCGTTGTCGGCGGCGAAACGATAGTGATCGAAGGTCGTGAAAAAGCCCATGAAGTTGTGCAGCAGATCCGCGTTCGGCGCATGCTCGCGCAGCACCTCGATCTGCTCGCGATGGAAACTCGCCACCTCGTCGGACATGAAGCGGCGGAAGTCGAGCAAATGGATCGGATTGGCGTCGGTGGGCGTCAGCGTCGGCAGGCCGATCGCCTCGAACGATGGATACTCCATGCTCCAGAACACGTTGCCCCAAGCATCGTTCAACGCGCCGATCGTTCCGTAGCGCCGCAGCAGCCAGGTGTGAAAACGCTGCAAAGCCACGGCCGAATAACTGGGCACGGTGTCGTGGCAGCCGAGCTCGTTATCGGTCTGCCAAGCGACGATCGACGCATGCCGGCCGTAGCGCTTCGCCATCGCGGTGACGATGCGCACGCATTCGCGCCGGTACGTGTCGCTCGAAATGTCGTAGTGACGCCGCGAACCGAAGTTCCAGCGCGTGCCGTCCGCGCGCACCGGCAACACCTCCGGATGCGCATCGACGAGCCACTTCGGCGGCGAAGCGGTCGGTGTGCCGAGCACGAGTTTCAGGCCCGCTTTCGCGAGCGTTTCGACGGCTTCGTCGAGCCATTGCCAGTCGAATTCGCCGGCGCGCGGCTCCATGCGGCTCCACGCGAATTCGGCGATCCGCACGTGCGTGATGCCGAGTTCGACCATGCGTTGCGCGTCGTCGGCCCACATCGCGCGCGGCCATTGTTCCGGGTAGTAGCAGACACCAAGTTGCATGTGAAAGTCTCGTGGTGAGGTGACGTCGAGCTGTCGTTGATCGTGTTTCAGGCGCCGTTTATCCCTTGCTCGCCCCGAAGGTGAGTCCGGCGACGAAATGTCTCTGCATCGCGAAGAACATCAGCACCGAAGGCAATGCGGCCAGCACCGAGCCCGCCGCGACCAGGTTCCACGCGGTCGTCCATTGCCCTTTCAGCGCGGCGACGCCGACCGTGATCGGCGCGGCGTCGTCGCCTTGCGTCAGACACAGCGCCCAGAAGTAGTCGTTCCACACGAACGTGAACACGAGGATCGCGAGCGCGGCGAGTGCGGGCCGGATCAGCGGTAGCACGATGCGCAGATAGATCGTCCACTCGCCCGCCCCTTCGACGCGTGCGGCCTCGATCATCTCGAACGGCAGCTGCTTGATGAAGTTGCGCAGAAACAAGGTGCAAAAGCCGGTCTGGAACGACACGTGAAAAATCACCAGCGCCCAGACCGTGTTGAACAGGCCGACCTTCAGCGCCATGTCGCGCACCGGAATCATCAGGATCTGGATCGGCACGAAATTGCCGGCGACGAACGCGAACAGCACGGCTGTGTTGCCCGGAAAGCGATACGTCGCCAACGCGAAGCCCGCCATCGACGCGAGCACGATCGCGCCGATCACCGACGGCACCGTGATCAGCACGCTGTTGGCGAAGTAATGCAGCATCGGCGTCTGCGTGAGCGCGGTGCCGTAGTTTTCCAGTAACGCGAAGTGTTTCGGCCACGTCCAGTAATCGCCGCGCGACAACTCATCCGATGAGCGGATCGACGTCAGCAGCACGGCGAGCATCGGCAGCAGCCAGATAAACAATGCAAGCGGCAGCGAGGCCTTGTAAAGCGCGCGATTCAGCGGTTTCCAGCGCTCGACGGGAAGCGGATACATGAGCTGGTACTCCTGAGGTTCAGGGAATCAGCGTTCCTCGCGCAGCATGCGGCGCAGATGGAACACGATGTAGACGAGCATGATCGCGAACAGCACGACGGCAATCGCCGCGGAATAGCCTTCGCGGTAGTACTTGATCGCCTGGTCGTACATGAAATAGGCGAGCACGGTGGAGCTGTCGAACGGACCACCGCCACTCATCACCGCGATCAGATCGAAGCTGCGCAATGCGCCGATCACGGTCAGCACCACCGCCATGAAGGTGGCGGGCCGCAATTGCGGCAGGATCACGTACCACAGCAGCCGCAGACCCTGCGCGCCTTCCATGCGTGCCGCCTCGACCACCTCGGGATTGATGCCGGTGAGTCCGGTCAGATACAGGATCATGCAGAACGGCGCCTGCGGCCACAGCGCGGCGAAGACGATGCCGAACGTCACCGTGTGCGGATCGCCAAGCACCGGGATGCCACGACCGACGATCAGGCGCAGCAGCCCGAACGTCGGATCGTAGAACCAGCTGAAGACGAGGCCGACCACGACACCCGAGAGAACGAACGGCGCGAAAAACAGCGACTTCACGACACGCATGCCGCGCACCTGCTGGTTCAGATACAGCGCGAACATCAGACCCAGCGGCGGTGCAAGCAGAAACAGCGCGAGCCAGATCAGGTTGTTCTTCAGCGCCGTGTAAAACGTATCGGACTGGAACAGCTCGACGTAATTGGCGAGACCCGCGAAGGTCTTCGGCGTCATGCCGTCCCAGTTGTAGAAACTCAGCGAAATGCTGCTGATGATCGGATAGATCACACACAGCGTGAACAACGCGCAGCCCGGCAGCAGAAAGAAAAACGCGGCGCGATGCTGGTGACGGCGCGTGGTCGAGACGCGACGGTGCCGCGCCGCGGGCAGGCGGCGCGCTGCGGTATCGGACATGGAACGGCCTCGTCGGAAATCGAAGGCGGAATGGGAGCCCTTAAACCGGCCGCGATCGAGCGGCCGGCGCGGCGGGACTTACTTCTGGTAGATGCGCTTGCGCGTCGCTTCGAGATGAGCGAGCACGCTGTCGAGTTGCGACGGATCGCTATAGAACTGCTGCATGGCTTTCATGCCTTCGTCGGCCATTTCCTTCTGCATGTCGCGATCGTAGAACTGCGCGATACCGCCCTTCGTGTTCGCGAGCGTCTGGAAGCCGACCTTCGAGATCGCGTCTTCAGGCGGAGCCGCCTGGCTGTTCGACGGCAACTGGCCCCAGCCCTTCGCGAGTTCCGAGTTGATCTTCGGCGTCTCCATGAACGCGAGCAGCTTGCGTGCGTCGGCCTTGTTCCTGGCCTTCGCCGGAATCAGCAGCACGTTGACGGGACCGTCCTCGGCCATCGGCACGTTCGGGTCGATCACCGGGAAGCGGAAAAAGCCGATCTGATCCTTGATCGACGGCGGGAAGCTCGCCGAGAAGAACGTGCCCATCAGCATCATCGCGGCCTTGCCGTTGTTGAGGATCGGCCCGATCGAATCGACGTCGTACGAGAGTGCGTTGTCGATGAAGTCGTGATTATCGAGCAGCGTCTTCCACGTCGTGTAGACCTTCTTCACGCGCGGATCGGTGTACGGAATTTCCCCGGCCATCAGCTTCTGATGAAACTCGTTGCCGTTGATGCGCAGATCGAGATAGTCGAACCATGCGGCAAGCGTCCAGCTATCGCGCGCGGCTACCGCGATCGGCGCGACGCCGATCGCCTTCAGCTTCTTGTTCGCTTCGAGCAGTTCATCCCACGTTTTCGGCTCGCTCTTGATGCCGGCTTTCTCGAACAGATCCTTGCGATAGAAGAAGCCGTACGCGTCGTAGCCGAGCGGCGCCGCATACTGCTTGCCCTTGTAGGTCGAGGCCTCCTTGACCGACGCGTACTGCTGCGACCAGCCGTTCTTCGCCCAGTCCGAGCTCAGATCTTCGAGCAGACCGCGCTGCGCGTAGTAAGCCATCCGTTCGCCGTCGTGCCACGAGACGACGTCGGGCGGATCGGTCGCGAGCCAGCCGCCCATTTGCACCTTGTACGTCTCCTCGGTCACGTACGTGATTTTCAGATCGATGTCGGGATTGGCTTTTTTGAACTGGTCGAATGCATCCTGCCAGGTCGAGCGCTGATTACCGCGCGCCGATACGTTGACGTTCAGCGTGGCCGCGTCGACCACGGCGCTGCCGAGCGCGCCGGCCACCACGGCGGCGGCGATCGACACCTGTGCAAGACGGCGAAGGCGAAGAGCAATCATCAGTGTCTCCTTGTTGACCGGCTACGCAGCGTGGCCGGCGATGTAACCCGCTCTATGGCGGAATTCGGTACGACGAACCATTCAGACCAGGTCCGCCGTGAACGATCGATCAGGCGGCCGCGCGTTCCGGTTCGAACGTGCTACGCCGCAGCGCGACTCCCTGTTCGTCGAACAGATGACACGCGGCGGGCGGCACGTGAACGCGGATGCGCTCGCCCGCACCGAGCAGCGTATCGCCGGGCGCCTTGGCGATCAGCGTGCCGCCCGGGTGGTCAGCGTGGATATAGCTGTGCTCGCCGAGCCGCTCCGACAGCACGGTCTCGCACTGAATGAACTGCTCGTCGCCGTTGAGCCGCAGATGCTCGGGGCGCACGCCGAGCGTGACGCGCTGGCCGCGTTGCAGGCGCTCGCCGTCGACGTGCGCGAGCAGCTTTTCCGCGCCGGCCGCCAGCGCCACCGTGACGCGGCCCGGCTCGATCGACTCCACAGTCGCATCGATGAAGTTCATGCGCGGCGAGCCGATAAAACCCGCGACAAAACGCGACTTCGGGTGGTGATACAGATCCAGCGGCGCGCCGCTCTGCGCGATGCTGCCGAAGCGCTCGGCATCCGCGCCCGTATGCAGCAGCACGATGCGATCGGCGAGCGTCATCGCCTCGACCTGATCGTGCGTGACGTAGACGACGCTCGCGTTCGCGAAGCGCTGATGCAGGCGCGCGATCTCGACGCGCGTCTGGCCGCGCAGCGCGGCATCGAGATTCGATAGCGGCTCGTCGAACAGAAACACGCCCGGCTCGCGCACGATGGCACGGCCGATCGCGACCCGCTGGCGCTGCCCGCCCGACAGCGCTTTCGGATGACGCTCGAGCAGGCTCTCCAGTTGCAGAATCCGTGCGGCTTCGCGCACCTTGCGCTCGATCAGGTCCTTCGGCTGCTTCGCAAGCTTGAGCCCGAACGCCATGTTGTCGAACACGGTCATGTGCGGAAACAGCGCGTAGCTCTGGAACACCATCGCGACGCCACGCTCGGCGGACGGCACGTCGTTGACGAGTCGTCCGCCAATATGCAGTTCGCCTTCGCTGAGATCTTCCAGGCCGGCGATCATGCGCAGCAAGGTCGACTTGCCGCAACCCGATGGGCCGAGAAACACGCAGAATTCATGCTGTGCGATCTCGAGATTCACTCGCCGGATCACCGGCGGATGGTCGCCGTAGGCCTTTTGCACATTGCTCAAACGAATCGTCGCCATGCCGTCTCCGCCTTGATTTAACCGCTTAAATTTTCGTCGAAATAAAGCGCCCGGGGCTTGTGCGGGCGGCATTTAATCGCTTAAATTCGAGTTCGACAGGGAAAATCATGGTGGGTGTCTCCGCTACGTTTTTGAGAAAGTTAGCAATGTCGCAGGCCGTTTGCAACATTTGAATTGCCTTCCCCAAATATGGGATATACCGAACATGGTCACGCTGTCCGAAGTCGCGAAGCGCGCGCAGGTTACCGCCGCCACCGTCTCCAACGTGCTGCGCAATCGCGAGAAAGTCCGCCCTGAAACGGCCGAGCGCGTGCTGCAGGCCATCGCCGAGCTCGGCTACCGGCCGAACCTGAACGCGCGCGCGCTCGCCGAAGGCCGTTCGTCGACGCTCGCGCTGATGCTGTCGAACATCTCGAACCCGTTCTACCCGGAGTTCGTGCTCGCCGCCGAGCGCGCGGCGCGCAAGACCGGCCACTTCCTGATGGTTTGCAATACGGACGACGATGCCGAGATCGGCCGCGCGTATCTGAACCAGATTGCCGGCACGCTCGCCGACGGCGTGCTCGTGATGAACACCGACATCACGATCAACGACCTGTGCGCATCGGCGATCCACAGCGCGCCGATTCTGCTGGCGATGTGGGAGCACCCCGAGTCGCCGCCCGCGCTACCGTGCATCGCGGTCGACTTCGCGCGCGCGGGCGAGCTCGCCGCTCGCCATCTGCTCGGACTGGGTCATCGTGAGATCGGCTTGCTGATCGGGGACGGTTGCGGCGGTTTGCAGGACGCGCGCTCGAACGGTTTTCGCGCGGCGATGCGCGCGGCCGGCATCGAAGCCGACGCGGCCGCGGTGCTGCAGATTCGAGACTCGATCGACGCGGGCTTCGCCGCCTGCATGGAGCTGATGGCGAACCGCCCGCAACTGAGCGCCATCTTCGCGACCAACGACCTGCTCGCGATCGGCGCGATCCAGGCGTTGATCACGCTCGGCCGCTCGGTGCCCGACGACGTGTCGGTGATCGGCATCACCGACATTCAGCTCGCGCATCAGGTGCATCCCGCGCTCACGACGGTCGCGATTCAAACCGCGGCGGTCGCGCAGTTGTCGATCGAGAGCCTGATCCGCCTGATCCAGACGCCGGAGAAGCAGCCGTCGATGCTGCTCGGGCCGCCGCCCGAGCTCGTGGTGCGCGCATCGACGGGACCGCGCAAGAAGCGCTGACGCGCTAGCTCACGCGCTCCGTCGCCATCCGCGTGACGATGTCGAACGCCTTCTGGGTTGCGCCGACGTCGGCCTTGCCCTGCCCGTGGATGTCGAACGCGGTGCCATGCGCGGGTGTCGCGATTGGAATCGGCAAGCCGCCGTGCACGGTCACGCCGCGCCAGAACCCCATCAGCTTCATCGCGATCTGACCTTGATCGTGATACATCGTGACGACGCCGTCGAAGGCCTTCTGATCGCGTGCACGCACGAAGATCGTGTCGGCCGGAAACGGTCCCTGCGCGTCGTAACCGAGCTTGCGCGCAGCCTCGACGGCCGGCGCGATCACGTCGATCTCCTCGCGGCCGAACGCGCCGTTATCGCCGTTGTGCGGATTGAAACCGCACACCGCGATCCGCGGCTGCGGATGCCCGGCGCGCTTCAGGCCGTCGTGAATCAGCCGCACCGCGCCGACGATGCGCTCCTCCGAGAGCTTCGCGCTGACGTCCTTCAACGCCATGTGCGAAGTCACGCGCGAAGTCCATAGCTCGTCGAGCACGTTGAACTCGCAGAAGCTGCCCGTATAGCCGAGCTGTTTCGCGAACCACTCCATCTCGTCGCCGGTTTCCATGCCGGCCAGATGCAGCGAGGTCTTGTTGACCGGCGCGAACAGCATGCCTTGCGTGACATTGCTTTGCGTCAACGCGAGCGCCTGTTTGAACGCGGCGAGACTATAGCGGCCGCCGCGCTCGGTCGCCACCGCGCGCTCGAAAGGCTGATCGCCGGGCAGACGGAAATCGATCAGCGACGGCACGCCCTCGCGTCGAAACGCGGCGTGGGCATCCTCGACCACGTCGTAGTCGAAGCGCTGCTGCGCGATCTTCATGCCGGTTTCGAGTTCGCGCCGGTCGCCGATGATCAGCAACTCCGCGCGCGCCCGGTTCTCCTGCTGCGCGAACAGACGCGCGATCAGCTCGGGACCGATGCCGGCGGGGTCGCCGAGAAGTACTGCGATGCGTGGCTTCATGTGCTTTCCTTGGGTCTGTCCGCTCATTCGACGATGTTGAAATCGGCAAGGTGCTTGTCGCTCAGCTTGATGCCAAGGCCCGGCACGTCGTCCGACAGTTGCAGATAGCCATTCTCCGGCTGCGGCTCGCCTTCGAAGATGTAGTAGAACAATTCGTTGCCCACCTCGACGTCGAACACCGGGAAGAACTCCGACATCGGGCTCGCGGTGCTTGCCATCGTCAGATGATAGTTGTGCATCTGCCCCGCGTGCGGAATCACCGGCACCGACCATGCTTCGGCCATCGCATTGATCTTGCGCGCGGCCGTGATGCCGCCCACGCGGTTCGTGTCGTACTGGATCACGTCGATCGCGCGGCGTTCGAGCAGATCCTTGAAGCCATAGCTCGTGAACTCGTGCTCGCCGCCCGACACCGGCATCAGGTTCATCTTCTTCAACTCCTGATAGCCTTCGATATCGTCGCCGATCACCGGCTCCTCGATCCAGCGCGGATTGAATTCGGCGAGGCGCGGCAGCATTCTGCGCGCGTATTCGAGCGTCCAGCCCATATAGCATTCGAGCATGATGTCGACTTCGTCGCCGACCAGTTCGCGCAACAGCCGCACCTGTTCGATGTTTTT
Source organism: Paraburkholderia sp. (assembly GCA_036264535.1). Lineage (GTDB taxonomy): Bacteria > Pseudomonadota > Gammaproteobacteria > Burkholderiales > Burkholderiaceae > Paraburkholderia. The sequence continues at coordinate 20,395 of DATAQT010000078.1, forward strand.
CGCCATGCCTTTCGGGCCGTCTTTCGGACCGTAGCCGAAACGCATCTTCATCGCGGTGAAGCCGCTGTCCAGATAGCCTTCCGCTTCGCCGAGGAAGGCATCGCGATTGTCGTTGTTATAGAGCTTCGACGCGTAGCACCAGATCTTTTCTTTGGTGCGGCCGCCGAGCAGTTTGAACACCGGCTTTTTCACGGCCTTGCCCATGATGTCCCACAGCGCGATATCGATGGCCGAGATCGCCGCCATGCCGATGCCCTTGCGGCCCCATGCGAGCGTGCGGCGATACATCTTCTGCCAGATGTACTCGTTGTCGAACGGATCTTCGCCGATCGCGATCGGCGCGAGGTATTCGTCGATGATCTGCTTCGCGATGCGCGGCGCGAGCGCGCAATTGCCGATGCCCACGGTGCCATCGTCGCATTCGACTTCGACGACGAGCCAGCCGTGAAAGCGGAACGAACCCATCGCATCGCCGCGCTCGTAGAGAATATCGACCGCGTTCGTGCAGAAATGCGCTTGCGGCGGTACGACCTTGCCTTTCCATTCGAAAACGCGCGTGCGGATATGCTTGATTTTCATGTTCGACGATTTCCTTCAGTGAGTCGGAGAGTCAGTGGCCCGTGCGTTCGCCGAGCGGGCTGGAGCGATGAGAGACGGAATGGGAGGCGGAGGTGAAGCGGAACGTCAGCAGCAGCAAGGCGCCGATCAGACCGACCACGGCGAGCGTGAACATGCCCGCCTGCGACGAGCCGGTCACGCGTTCCGCGAGGCCCTTCAGATTCGGCGCCACGAAACCGCCGAGATTGCCGATCGAATTGATCAACGCGATGCCGCCCGCGGCCGCGGCGCCACCGAGGTAATTGGTGGGCAGCGTCCAGAACAGCGGCTGCACGCAGACGAAACCGATCGCGGCGAAACAGAACGCGGCGATCGCCAACGCGAGCGACGACGTCATCGCCGACGCGGCAATGCCGCACGCCGCGAGCGCGAGCATCGCCGCGGCCCACACACGGTGATGACCGTGGCGGTCGGCGAAACGCGTCACGCAGAACGTGCCGACGATCGCCGCGATCCACGGAATCGCGCTCAGCAGTCCGACCTCGACGCCGACATGGCCGCCGCTCGCGAGTCCGGCGATACGCGTGGGCAGATAGAACACGACGCCGTACACGCTCATCTGTACCGCGAAGTAGATCAGGCTGCAGAACAGCACCCGCGAATCGCGCAGCGCGGCGAGCACCGTAGCCGGACCATGCGCGAGCTTCTGACGGTCTTCCTGGCGCAGCGCGTGATCGAGCGCGTCGCGCTCTTGCGCAGCGAGCCAGCGCGCCTGCACGGGCCGGTCGGTCAGATAGAAGTATGCGACGACACCCACCACCGACGCCGCGAGCCCTTCGATGACGAACAGCCACTGCCACGGATGCATACCGAACGGATTGCCCGCATCGAGCAGCAGACCCGAGATCGGACTGCCGAGCAGCAGCGCGAGCGGAAAGCCGAAATAGAACATGCCCATCGTCTGCGAGCGCGTTTTCGCGGGAAACCAGTTCGACAGGAACAGGATGATGCCCGGGAAGAAACCCGCCTCGGCGATGCCGAGCAGCGTGCGCAGCACATAGAAGCTCGTCGCGCTGTCGACCAGGGCGGTGCATGCGGAGACGATGCCCCACGTGACCATGATGCGGCTCATCCAGATGCGCGCGCCGAAGCGGTACATGAGCAGGTTGCTAGGCACTTCGAACACCGCGTAGCCGACGAAGAAAATGCCGGCGCCGAAGGCGAACGCCGCATCGCTCAAACCCGTGTCGGCCTGCAGCACGTTCTTCGCGAAGCCGACGTTCGCTCGGTCGATGAACGCGAGCACGTACATCAGGATCAGAAAGGGCAGCAGCCTCGTGCGCGCTTTGGCAATTGCGCTGTCGAGCGCGGGGCTCGCGGTCATCGTCATGCGTCGTCTCCAGTTTTGTCTTGTCGAGCCGAACGGCGTTGCGATTGCCGTCGTGCGACAAGCGCTAGTGTGCGAAACTATCCGATAACTGACCACTGAATAATTCGAATCAGCCGATTCGTTAAAGTTATCGCTCATGATCCCGCCCGCCTCCGCCATTCGCAAACGCTTGCGCCTGCGTCATCTGCAACTGATGGTCGCGCTATCGGAAATGGAATCGCTGCGGCGCGCCGCCGACGATCTCGCGATGACCCAGCCCGCCGCGACCAAGGCCTTGCAGGAACTCGAAGACACGCTCGGCGTGTCGCTGTTCGTGCGCCACGCGCGCGGCATGGAGCCGACGATCTTCGGCGAGGCGGTGATGCGCTACGCGCGCGTCGTGTTCCAGGATCTCGACGAGCTGCGCGAGGAGCTAGCCGGCATCGAGGCCGGCGACATCGGCAAGGTACGGATTGGCGCGGTGATGGCGCCATCGCCCGAATTGCTGACGCACACGATCGTCACGTTGAAGGAAGCGCATCCGCGCCTGCAGATGGCGGTCACGATCGACACCAGCGACGTGCTCGTGCAAGCGCTGCAACAGGATCAGCTCGATATCGTGATCGGCCGCATTCCCGATGGTTTTCCAGCGCTCGATCTGAGCTTCGAGACGTTGGCGGAAGAGGCGCTGTCGATCGTCGTGCGGCCCGATCATCCGGCCGTGCTGGCCGGCAAACAGGCGGGCACGCGACCCAAACTCGCGGAGCTCGCGCGCTATCCGTGGATCATCCAGCCGCATCCGAGCCCGATGCGTCAGGTCATCGATCAAACGTTTCGCGAGTCGCGCGTCGCACCGCCGGTGAGCACGGTCGAGACGTCGTCGATTCTGACCACGCTGTCGTTGCTGCGTGATTCGGACATGCTCGCCGTGCTGCCCAGTTCGGTCGCCAGGTACTACGTCGCGCTCGACGCGATCGCCGCCATCGCGACGCCGCTGCGCGGGCGGCTCGCACCGTATGGGCTGATTCTGCGCAGGAACCGGCGGATCACGCCGGCGATGCAGCTGGTCATCGATTCGATTCGCGCGGCGTGAGGCTTTCGGCGAAGCACAATTCGCCGCTCGGGTTGATGTCCGTTTGAGCGAGCGGCGCGTCGAGCGGAATATCCGGGCGCATGAAGAACGTCGCGACGATGCCGAACGCGAGCAGTCCGAGCGAGCCCGCGAACGGCAGCGTCCAGCTCCCAGTGTGGTCCACGATGAGGCCGAACACGATCGGCGTGAAAATCCCCGCAATCGCGGAGCCCGCGTTGACGAGCCCGCTCGCGACGCCGACGTGTTGCGGCGTGATGTCCATCGGCACGGCCCAGATCGGGCCGATCGTCATTTCGAGGAAGAAGAACGACAGGCTCATGCACGCGGCCATGACCGGCAGGGACTTCACGACCATCACGGGTGCGAGGAACACCAAAGCACCGAGAAACGCGCAGATGATCACGTTGCGGCGCGCGGCGACGACGTTGCGCGTGCGCTTGAGCACGCGGTCGCTCAGTACGCCGCCCGCGGTATTGCCGACCACACCGGACAGAAACACGCCCGCGGAGAACATCGCCGAGCTTTTCAGGTCGAGGCCGCGGCCGTGCATGAAGAATGTCGGCAGCCAGGTGAAGAACAGCCAGCCGGTCCAGCCGTAGCAGAAGTAGACGAGCATCGTCGGTGCGATGCGTTTGAGCAGCCGCCGCCACGGCGTCGGCTCGCGTGTCGCTTCGGCCGCGGATTGACGGACCGGCGGCAATTGGGCTTCCTGCTCCGCGGTCATGTGGCGATGCTTGCGCGGGTCGTCGGTGAAATACCACGCGTAAATCACGACCCACACGAAGGTCAGCGCGCCGACCGCGAAAAACGACACGCGCCACGACGAATACGCGACCAGCAACGCGACCAGCGGCGGCGTAATTGCATTGCCGAGCCGCGAGAACGAATGCGTGAGGCCTTGCACGAAACCGCGCCGGTTCGACGGGAACCAGTTGGTCAGCGCCCGTGCCTGCGCGGGCAGCGCCGCGCCTTCGCCGATACCGAGCAGGAGCCGCGCGCCGAACAGCGACACGAGGCCGCCCGCGAGACCGGTCGCGACCGTCGCGACGATCCAGATGCTCGCGCAGGTCACGAGCGTGAGCTTCGCGCCGTAGCGGTCGCTGACCCAGCCGCCGATCACCTGGCACAGCGTGTACGTGTACGCGAACGCCGCGAACACGAGGCCGACGTTGGTATTGCTCAGGTGCAGATCGTCGCGGATCAGCCCGGCCGCCGCCGACAGGTTGACGCGATCGAGATACATGATGAACGACATCGCGCACATGAGCGCGAGAACCGCCCGGCTGACCTTGGGTCGCAGCATCGTCTCCTCCTGTTTTGTGCGCACATTATCAGAAGCCGGGTGATAGTTGACTAATGAATTGTTTGGATACAGCGATCACCGGGGGTTATCGCTGCGATGAGTCGGGATGGAATGGACAACGCCCTTCGTTCGGGCGCACAGGTGGCGCTCTCACACCCCAGGTCCATCCGGCCAACAGAGATGCAGTCGATGCTCGCGCAACCTGGATTGCTGCTCAGCCCGCCTCACTCTTTCGCCAGGTCAAAATGATTTGCTGCTTCGCCTCGAGCAGAATTGCCACGTGCTCATGCAGTTGCTCGCGGATACGTTCGGTCGGGCCGCCGACCGAGAGCCCGTAAAGATCGCCGCCGAAGTCGAGGGCTACGGCCACCGCCGAGAGCTCGGGAGCACTTTCACCGATATTCGCGTACCAGCCGCGCTCGTGCGCAGTGCTGATCTGATTGAGGAACGTGGCGCGGTCGGGGGCGGTCGCGTCCGTGAATCGCTCGAAGTGGAGCTTTGCGCCGAGTGCATCCTGCGTCGACACATCGAGTTCGCCGAAAATCACCTTGCCGATAGAGTTCGCATGCAACGGCCGCAGTGAGCCGGGCACACACGCGTAGCGTACGGCCTTCTCCGATTCGACCACGTCGAGATAGATGACCGCCGTGCCGTGAATCTTGCCAAGTACGATGGTTTCGCCGGTCGCGTCGCGCAGCTCCACCAGTCGGGGATGCAACATTTCAACCACGGGATCGACCGCGTTGATCGCATTCGCGAGCAGTTGCAGACGCCGCGTGGGATAGTAGCCGCCCCGTTTGCGTACCTCGTAGAGATAGCCGCGGCTCACGAGCGTGCGGGCAAGCGCAAGGCAACTTGACGGGGGCACGTTCAGGAGCCGCGCCATTTCGACGAGCGGCAGCGGTCGCTGTTCGGCGGCAAAGAGTTCGAACAGGTCGAGCGTGCGGGCAACGAGTTTGACGTCCATAGGGCAGGCAGTTGATCGCAAGGCGGCGCGATGCCCCTTGCGCTGATCAGTACGACTTCGGCAGCCCAAGCACTTTCTCGGCGATGAAGCACATGATCATTTGCGGGCTGACGGGCGCAAGCCGTGGAATCATACACTCCCGCAGATAGCGTTCGACGTGGTATTCCTTCGCGTAACCCATGCCGCCCAAGGTCGCAATGGCCGTCTGGCACGACTGGAACGCGGCTTCAGCGGCAAGGTATTTCCCGGCGTTGGCTTCGGCGCCGCACGGCTCGCCCGCGTCGTACAGCGTAGCGGCCTTCATCACCATCAGGTTCGCGGCCTCGAGCGCCATCCACGCTTGCGCAAGCGGATGCTGAATAGCCTGGTTCTGCCCGATGGGACGTCCGAACACGACGCGCTCCTTCGCGTACTGTGTTGCGTGACGCAACGCCGCCTGGCCAAGCCCCACCGCTTCCGAGGCGATCAGGATGCGCTCGGGATTCAGGCCGTGCAGCAGGTAGTGAAAGCCCTTACCCTCTTCACCGATGCGGTCCTCCACGGGCACAAGCAGGGCGTCGATGAAGAGCATGTTCGAGTCGACAGCCTTGCGACCCATCTTCTCGATCTCGCGGACTTCGACACGCGTGCGGTCGAGATCGGTATAGAAGAGGCTCAGACCATCGGTGGGCTTCGTTACCTGGTCGAGCGGCGTCGTGCGCGCGATGATGAGCATTTTGTTCGCAACCTGCGCCGTCGAGATCCAGATCTTGCGGCCCGTCAGCACGTAGTGATCGCCATCGCGCACGGCCTGCGTTTTCAGGTGCGTCGTGTCGAGGCCCGCGTCGGGCTCGGTGACAGCGAAGCAAGCCTTGTCGCGGCCCTCGATGAGCGGTGGCAGGAAGCGCTGCTTCTGCGCCTCGCTGCCAAACACCTGCACCGGATTGAGTCCGAAGATGTTCATGTGCACGGCCGATGCACCCGATAGCCCCGCGCCGGACGCGCTGATCGTGCGCATCATCAGCGCGGCCTCGGTCATGCCGAGCCCGGAGCCGCCATAGTCCGGCGACATCGCAATGCCCAGCCAGCCCGCGTCCGCGAGTGCACGGTGAAAGTCATGCGGGAAGCCACCTTCGCGGTCACGTTCGAGCCAGTAACTATCGTCGAAGCGCTCGCAGATCTTCTCGATCGCAGCGACAATCGACTGCTGGTCTTCATTGAGGCTGAAATTCATTGCGCACTTCCTCTCAGGGCAAAAACGAAAACATGATCAAAGCGGGAACACGCCTACCAGCACGGCGGTGAATACCATCAGCACCGAGGCGGCAAACAGGAACGGAATCGTGAACTTCTGATGCTCGGCAAGCTCGACGCCAGTCAGGCCGACGATCAGGAATGTCGCTGGCGTCAGCGGACTGACGGGAAAGCCCGTCGTCATCTGGCCGAGCAGCGCCGCCTGCGCCATCTGCACGGGCGGCACACCCAGAATTTCTCCACTCTTCGCCAGGACAGGCAGAATGCCGAAGTAAAACGAATCGGGGTCGAAGAGCAGGCTGAGCGGCATGGAGAGGAGCCCCAGCACGAATGGCATATGGCGCGCGTGTTCGGCAGGCACATGACGCACAACGACTTCGGCCATGGCATTGAGCATCCCGGTGCCGGTCATGATGCCGGTAAAAGCACCTGCCGCAAGCAGCACGCTCGCCATCATCAGGGCCGCCTTCGCGTGCGCGTCGACGCGTTCACGCTGTTGCTTCACATCCGGATAGTTGATGACGAGTGCCAGCACCGTGCCGACCATGAACATGACCATCGGATCGACGATGCCAGATACGAGCGTCCCGAGCACGACCAAGGTGAGCCCGAGATTGATCCAGAAGCGCTGGGGCCGGCGCAGCGCAAGCTCCTCTGGTGTAAGCACCCGCGGCGTGGCAGCGATGCCGGCAGCATGCTCGCGCGTAAGACCAAGGCGCTTTTCCTCGCGCTTGCCGAGCAGATATGCCGTGCCAAACACGAAAACGAGCCCGACGATCTGCACGGGAATCATCGGATAGAAGATTACGGTACCTGGAATATGCAGGGCCGCGGAAGCGCGCAGCATGGGTCCGACCCACGGGAGAAAGTTGACGCCCGCGGCCATCGATGCGACGCACGCGAGAATGCGGCGGTCGAGACCAAGGCGGGTATAGAGCGGCATCATCGCGGGCAGTGTGACGAGGAACGTGACCGCGCCTGAGCCGTCCAGATGGATCAGCAGTGCAAGCAGTGCAGAACCCATGACAATGCGTGGAGGATGGCAGCCCACCACGCGCAGCACCCCGTTGATGATCGGATCAAGCATTCCGGCGTCAGTGAGGATGCCGAAGAAAAGGATCGCAAAAACGAACATACCTGCAACGGGACCGATGTTCTGCACCCCGTGAACGATGAACTTCGCGGTGGAGAGCCCGAAGCCCGCTGCAAGCGCTGCGATGATGGGCACGGCGATCAGGGCGACGAGTGGTGAGAGCCGCTTCGTGATGATCAGCGTGAACAGAGCGACGATCGCCAGCGTACCGATTAGCGCGAGCATGATCCGGTCCCCCTGTGCGCGAGGCTTCTTGCCTGGTTGGCAGGTGTCATTGTTGTCTCCTGCACGGCGTTGTGTGCGCCGTAGTTGTGGTTATGTCGAACCGCCTGTTGATGCGCTGGTCAGACCTCGCCTGATCGTTCTCCGAAGACCTGCGCAGCGTGTTCGTCGAGTGCCGGCGGCACGCTCCGGTAGGTGGCCGGCGTGCGGCCCAGCTTTATCGGCGAGGCGATTCCGCGATATGTGCCCATCTCGACCTTCATCGCGCGATGGGCTGTATGGGGATGCGCGAGCGCCGCACCCAGCCCCAGCACCGGGGCACACGGCACACCGTGGCGCACGAGCGTGTCGGCGAGCTGCGCGCCGTCCCACGCGGCGAAACGTTGCTCCAGCTCCGCGCGCAAGGCGGTGCGATGCTGGCTGCGCGAGCGGTTGTCGCCAAAGCGCGGGTCGCCGGCGAGTTGCTCCGCCTCTATCAACCGGCAGAGCGCCGCGAACTGCGTGTTGTTACCGACCGCGAGGAAGACGTCTGCGCTGCCGGTGTGGAACATGTCGTACGGCGTAATGTTCGGATGTGCATTGCCCGTGCGCTGCGGCTCCTTGCCCGAGTAGAAGTAATTCGGCGTGTGCGGGTGCAGGATCGAGAGCGCGCAGTCGAACAGCGTCGATTCGACGAACTGGCCGCGGCCGCTCGCCTCACGTTCGCGCAGTGCCATCAGGATGCCGAGGGCGGCATTGAGTCCCGTCACGAGATCGACGATCGGCACGCCGACGCGTAGCGGCGCGCCACCCGCCTCGCCGTTGACGCTCATGAGGCCGGTCATCGCCTGGACCGCCGCGTCATAGCCTGGCAGGGCGCCGAGCGGGCCGTCGGTGCCGAAGCCGGACACGCGGCAATGCACGAGCCGCGGAAAACGCGTGGCCAGCACGGTGTCATAACCAAGCCCCCATCGCTCGAGTGTGCCGATCTTGAAGTTTTCGACCAGCACGTCGGCAGTTTCGAGCAACGCCAGCAGGCGTTCGCGCTCCGCCTGTTGCGTGAGGTCCAGCACGACGCCCAGCTTGTTGCGATTGACGCCCTGGAAGTACGAGGCAGTGTCACCGTCAAACGGTGGCCCCCAGCCACGCGTTTCATCGCCACCAGGCGGTTCGATCTTGATCACTTCCGCGCCGTGGTCGGCGAGAATCTGCGTGCAGTACGGGCCACCGAGAACGCGGGATAGATCCACAACGCGCAAGCCATGTAACGATCCAGCTGTTGAAGGGGAAGGAATGTCCATTCAGATCAGTACTCCCTATTAATAGAACTGAAAAAGCGAAGCCATCGATGCAGCACGTCCAGCTTGCGAACTGTCAACAGCCATCTGACGTTGTAGAACGGCTGCATCCGGCCACGTCGGGGCTTGACGTGAGTGCGGATGCATTATTCACCGTCACGAATTAATATTCACACGGAAGAATATAGAAGGTCAAGCCGGATGCCGAAAAACTGTCCCAGGAATGACCCTGGGCCTTTGTGGCCACGGGGTCTTCCAATGACTATCAATTTCTGGGAGTTCGTCGATGACCGTGCATAAGGCGACTCGGATCATCATGACCGGTATGCTCTGCTTTCCCGTGCCAGGAACGCCGACATGAACCTCAGGGCCCTTCAATGCTTCGTGATACTCGCGGAGGAACTCAACTTCAGCCGCGCCGCGGAGCGGCTGCATATCGCGCAGCCCGCGCTGAGCCAGCAGATCCGCTCGCTCGAGGAACGGCTCGGCACGCAGCTGGTCGACCGCGCGCGGCGGCCGCTGATTCTGACCGAGGCCGGCCATTACCTGTGCACCGAGGCGCGTCAGATCCTCGGCTCGCTCGAACAGATGACGCTCGCCGCGCAG
>DATAQT010000469.1:0-2982 GCA_036264535.1 Paraburkholderia sp.
CGCCCGCTCGCCAAACCAAAACCGCCGAATCCACCATGAACATCGAGCAAGCGCGTTTCAACATGATCGAACAGCAGATCCGCCCCTGGGAAGTGCTCGACCAGGACGTGCTGAATCTGCTGTCGATCGTCAAACGTGAGAATTTCGTCCCCGCCGCTTACCACGACCTCGCATTCGTCGACTTCGAAGTGCCGCTGCCGGCCGGCCAGCACATGCTGGCGCCGCGCGTCGAGGCGCGCGTGCTGCAGGAACTGGCGGTGAAGAAGCACGAGAGCGTGCTCGAAATCGGCGCGGGCTCGGGTTACATGGCGGCATTGCTCGCGCATCGCGCGCAGCACGTGCTGACCGTCGACATCGAACCGGAACTGGCCGAACTCGCGAAGACCAACCTGATCGCCAACGGCGTGCTGAACGCCGAAGTCGCGACCGGCGACGCCGCGCGCGGCTGGAGCGGCGCGGCGCCGTACGACGTGATCTGCGTATCGGGGGGCCTGCCGGTGCTGCCGCAGGAAATCCTCGAACAGCTCAAGGTCGGCGGCCGTCTCGCGGCGTTCGTCGGTAGCGCGCCGGTGATGAAGGCGCAAATCATCACGCGCATCGACGAGAAGCAATATCGCATCGCCGACGTGTTCGAAACCTACGTCGAGCCGCTGACCAACGCGGTGCAGCCGGCGCGGTTCAAGTTCTAGGCGGCGTTTCGCAACGCGTTTTCGATCCGGGCGGCGCAGCTGCCGCCGCCCCCGAACTGGATGTTCCTCTGATGCAAAACCTGACCGCTCCGGCCCTCGCCGAATGGCTCGCCGATACCTCGCGCCCGGCCCCCGTGCTACTCGACGTGCGCGAGCCCTGGGAACTGCAAACGGCGTCGATCGCCGGTATCGTGTCGATTCCGATGCGCGAGATTCCCGCCCGCAGCGAAGAGCTCGACGACGACGCGCAGATCGTCTGCATCTGTCATCACGGCGCGCGCAGCGCGCAGGTCGCGATGTTCCTCGAATCGCGCGGCCATACCAACGTGTTCAATCTGCAAGGCGGCATCGACGCGTGGTCGCGTCAGGTCGATCCTTCGGTTCCCACGTATTGATATTCAACGCGCGGTAGCGCATTAAAACGGCGCAAGGGCTGATGGTCCTTGCGCCGTTTGTCATTCGATCATTGCCTTTCAGTTCGCCGCCTTCGCGAGCGCCTCCTACTCCGTCTCCCTCAACACCTCAGCCACCGTCCCAAAGATCCCGTCGATCTGCGCTTCATCGACGATCAGCGGCGGCGAGAACGCGGCGGCCATCGTGCGTCGTGTTGTACATCCCCTTCGCGCTCGCGAGCACGCGTGGCGCGCTCGCTCATGTCAGGTCTCCTTGTTCTGTCTCGCTGGTCTTTCAGCGTAGGCAGAGCGCGGGTCATGCACAAAGACGCGGCGCATCGATGCCGCCCATGCACCGCCGCCGATGCACTGCGTGCGCCAGCGGCGCTTCGCTGGCGGCGAAGCACGCTTCGTCGCAGCGCGGCGCGCACCCGAACGAGGCGCGGCACGCGCGACTGCACCAGTTTCGCGCCGCAGCGTCTCCGCGCCGGCACGCTGCCCCGCGCCGATAGCCGCGCCGCATCAGGCATCGCCCGCCCATCGCGCTCGATACATCACTTGGCATGTGCCTTGCAGTAGACGAGCGGCTAGTCGTGCGAGCTCAGCCAGGCTGGCTGAAATCGACGCTCAAAAACAGTGGCCATCAATGCAAGGGGAAAGCACATGAAACGTCGCAGTCTATTGAAGTTCGGTTCCATGTCCGGTGCGCTCGCGCTCGCGGGCCGTGTGCCGTTCGCGCACGCGCAGTCCGATAGCGGTCCGATCAAGGTGGGGATCCTGCATTCGCTGTCCGGCACGATGGCGATCTCCGAGACGTCGCTGAAGGACACCGCGTTGATGACGATCTCCGACATCAACAAGAACGGCGGTGTAATGGGCCGCCAGATCGAGCCGGTAGTCGTCGACCCAGCATCGAACTGGCCGCTGTTCGCCGAGAAGGCGCGCCAGCTTCTGACCCAGGACAAGTGCGCGGTCGTGTTCGGCTGCTGGACCTCGGTGTCGCGCAAGTCGGTGCTGCCGGTGTTCGAGGAACTGAACGGCCTGCTGTTCTATCCGGTGCAGTACGAAGGCGAGGAGATGTCGCGCAACGTGTTCTATACGGGCGCCGCGCCGAACCAGCAGGCGATTCCCGCGACCGAATACCTGATGAGCGCCGAAGGCGGCGGCGCGAAACGCTTCTTCCTGCTCGGCACCGACTATGTGTATCCGCGCACGACCAACAAGATCCTGCGCGCGTTCCTCAAATCGAAGGGCGTGCAGGAAACCGATATTCAGGAGGTCTACACACCGTTCGGCCACAGCGACTATCAGACCATCGTCGCGAACATCAAGACCTTCTCGCAGGGCGGCAAGACCGCGGTGATCTCGACCGTGAACGGCGATTCGAACGTGCCGTTCTACAAGGAACTCGGCAACCAGGGGCTGAAGGCGTCGGACGTGCCGGTCGTCGCGTTCTCGGTCGGCGAGGAGGAACTGCGCGGCATCGATACGAAGCCGCTCGTCGGCAATCTCGCGGCGTGGAACTACTTCATGTCATTGCGCAACCCGACCAACGAGAAGTTCAAGAAGCAATGGGCTACTTGGGTCAAGGACAACAACCTGCCGGGCGGTTCGAAGCGCGTCACCAACGATCCGATGGAAGCGACCTTCGTCGGCATTCATATGTGGAAGCAGGCGGTCGAGAAAGCGAAGAGCACCGACGTCGACAAGGTGCGCGTCGCGATGGTCGGGCAGACCTTCCCGGCGCCTTCGGGCTTCACGCTGGAGATGGACGGCAATCACCATCTGCACAAGCCCGTGATGATCGGCGAGGTGCGCGCGGACGGCCAGTTCAACGTCGTATGGCGCACCAAGGGACCGGTTCGCGCGCAGCCGTGGAGCCCGTTCATCGCCGGCAATGC
>DATAQT010000481.1:0-1548 GCA_036264535.1 Paraburkholderia sp.
TCGATCGCGCTCGACAAGGTGCGCGCGACGCCAGGCGTCGTCGCGGTCTTCACCGCCGACGACATCCCCGGCGTCAACGACGTCGGCCCGATCGTTCACGGCGACGATCCGATCCTCGCCGACGGCGTCGTGCAATACGTCGGTCAGCCGATGTTCATCGTGGTCGCGACCTCGCACGAAGCGGCGCGTCTCGGCGCGCGGCGCGCCGAGGTGGTCTACGAAGAGCTGCCGGCGGTGCTCACCGCTCAGCAGGCGCGCGCCGCGAACCAGTTCGTGCTGCCGCCGATGAAGCTCGCGCGCGGCGATGCCGGCGCGAAGATCGCGCGCGCCGCGCATCGCGAGACCGGCGAAATGCTGCTCGGCGGCCAGGAGCAGTTCTATCTGGAAGGGCAGATCTCGTACGCGGTGCCGAAGGACGACGACGGCATGCATGTGTACTGCTCGACCCAGCATCCGACCGAAATGCAGCACCTCGTCGCGCATACGCTCGGCGTTGCTTCGCATAACGTATTGATCGAATGCCGGCGCATGGGCGGCGGTTTCGGCGGCAAGGAATCGCAGTCGGCGCTGTTCGCCTGCTGCGCGTCGCTCGCCGCATGGAAGCTGCTGTGCCCGGTCAAGCTGCGCCCGGATCGCGACGACGACATGATGGTGACCGGCAAGCGCCACGATTTCCACTACACGTACGAAGTGGGCTATGACGAAGAGGGCGTGATCGAAGGCGTCGCGGTCGACATGACCTCGCGCTGCGGCTTTTCCGCTGACCTGTCGGGCCCGGTGATGACGCGCGCGCTGTGCCACTTCGACAACGCGTACTGGCTCTCCGACGTATCGATCGACGGCTTCTGCGGCAAGACCAACACGCAGTCGAACACCGCGTTTCGCGGCTTCGGCGGCCCGCAGGGCGCGTTCGCGATCGAGTACATCCTCGACGACGTCGCGCGCTCGTGCGGCATGGATTCACTCGACGTGCGCCGCCGCAACCTGTACGGCAAGACCGAGCGCAACCAGACGCCGTACGGCCAGATCGTCGAAGACAACGTGATTCACGAGCTGATCGACGAACTCGAAGCGACCAGCGACTATCGCGCGCGCCGCAAGGAGATCGACGAGTTCAACGCGAACAACGAGATCCTGAAGAAGGGCCTGGCACTCACGCCGGTCAAGTTCGGCATCGCGTTCAACGTCACGCACTTCAACCAGGCTGGCGCGCTCGTACACATCTACACCGACGGCTCGGTGCTCGTGAACCACGGCGGCACCGAAATGGGCCAGGGGCTCAACACGAAGGTCGCGCAGGTCGTCGCGCATGAACTCGGCCTCGGCTTCAACCGCATTCGCGTGACCGCGACCGATACCAGCAAGGTCGCCAATACCTCGGCGACGGCCGCTTCGACCGGCTCCGATCTGAACGGCAAAGCCGCGCAGGACGCCGCGCGCCAGCTGCGCGAGCGGCTCGCCGCGTTCGCGGCCGAGCGCTACGGCGCGGGCAGCGTGAACGCGCGGGACGTGCGTTTCGCACACGACCGCGTGATGGTCGGCGAGGTG
>DATAQT010000034.1:0-13377 GCA_036264535.1 Paraburkholderia sp.
TCGATCATCTTGACGACGTCCGAGCAGTACAACGTGGAGCGTGAGTCGCGCGGGTCCGACGTCGTGAAGCCGATCTGGTTGTTGATGACGATGTGCAGCGTGCCGTGCGTGCCGTAACCGCGCGTTTGCGCGAGGTTCAGCGTTTCCATCACGACGCCCTGGCCCGCGAAAGCCGCGTCGCCGTGGATCTGCACCGGCAGCACCTGGAGGCCGTCTTCGTCGCCGCGGCGGTCCATACGCGCCTTCGCCGAGCCCTCGACCACCGGGTTGACGATTTCGAGGTGCGACGGGTTGAACGCGAGCGACAGGTGAACCGGGCCGCCTTCCGTCGCGACGTCCGACGAGAAGCCCTTGTGGTACTTGACGTCGCCAGCCGGCAGATCATCGACGTGCTTGCCTTCGAATTCGGCGAACAGGTCAGCCGGCATCTTGCCGAGCGTGTTGACCAGCACGTTCAGACGGCCACGGTGAGCCATCGCGATGACGATTTCCTGAACGCCGCGCAAACCGCCGTGACGCACGACTTCGTCCATCGCCGCGATGAAGCTCTCGCCGCCTTCGAGCGAGAAGCGCTTCTGGCCGACGTACTTGGTGTGCAGGAAACGCTCGAGGCCTTCGGCGGCCGTCAGGCGGTTCAGGATGTGCTTCTTCTTGTCGTTGCTGAAGCTCGGCGTCGAACGGATCGATTCGAGGCGTTCCTTCCACCAGCGCTTCTGCTCCGGATCGCTGATGTACATGTACTCGGCGCCGATCGTGCCGCAGTACGTGTCGCGCAGGGCCTTGACGATCTCACGCAGCGTCGCGCGCTCGAACCCGAAGTACAGATTCGTTGCGCTGAACTCCTGGTCCATGTCGGCTTCGGTGAAGTCGTAGAACGCGGGTTCAAGTTCGGGGATCGCGGGACGTTCGCGGCGCTTCAGAGGATCGAGATTGGCCCATTGCGAGCCGAGGAAGCGATATGCGCCGATGAGGGACTGGACGTAAACCTGTTTGCGGGCGGTTGCGAGATCCTCGCCGCCGGCCGTTGCGCGCGGCAGGAAGGCATTGGCCTTGGCGCGCTGGGCAAACGATTCGACGATCGGGCCGTGGGCCACGTCGTTGGCGTTGCTGCCATCCGATGCGGGCACGTTCTGCAACGCATCGAAATAGCTGCGCCAGGTCTCGGGCACTGACGCCGGATTATCGAGATACGCTTCGTACATTTCTTCAACGTACGGAGCATTGCCGCCGAACAGATAAGAGTTCGACTGGAGTTGCTTCATCATTTTTACGCTCACCTTTCTTCGAGCTTCTCGAGAAATAGCGGGTTACAGAACCTTCCGCGACACGGCCTGACCGTTTAGCGGATTGCGCGAATCAAGTCTTGCTTGGAAGGACCTAAAACTTTGCACCCGGGAGCATAGCACAGAACGAATAGCCCAGATAGCGAACCGCGTAGGCGCCAACGCCCGTAATGACGGGCGTTTCACGGGTGGCCGGGGGCCTCTTCATGGCGTGCAACAGTGTTCTGTGGGAAGTGAAGGCGAGGAGCGCGAGCGCTCGGCACTCGTGGGTCGCCGCGGAAAGTGACGGGCATGATGCAGCGCCGCAAGTTTTGCTGCGCACAAAAACAACGAAGCCACCCGAAGGTGGCTTCCGTTTCCTGCTATCAGGACAGGCTTGAGTCCCGCTTACTCGCTTGCAACCTTGTTGCGGCTCGCGCTACGGCGCTCGTGTTCTTTCAGGTAGCGCTTGCGCAGACGGATCGACTTCGGCGTGACTTCGACGAGCTCGTCGTCGTCGATGAACTCGACCGCGTATTCGAGCGACAGCTGAACCGGCGGCACGAGACGCACGGCTTCATCGGTGCCCGAGGCGCGCACGTTCGTGAGCTGCTTGCCCTTGATCGGGTTCACGACGAGGTCGTTGTCGCGGCTGTGAATGCCGATGATCATGCCTTCATACAGCGCTTCGCCCGGCGTCACGAACATGCGGCCGCGATCCTGCAGCTTCCACAGTGCGTAGGCGACCGCCGCGCCGTCGTCCTGCGAGATCAGCACGCCGTTGCGACGTTCGCCGACCGCGCCGTCCTTGACCGGCTGGTACGAATCGAACGTGTGGCTCATCAGACCCGTACCGCGCGTGAGCGTGAGGAATTCCGACTGGAAGCCGATCAGACCACGCGCCGAAATGCGGTATTCGAGACGCGTGCGGCCACGGCCGTCCGACGCCATGTCGAGCATTTCGCCCTTGCGGCGGCCGAGCTCTTCCATCACGCCGCCCTGGTGGGTGTCTTCCATGTCGACGGTCAGGTTTTCGTACGGCTCGTGCTTGACGCCCTCGACTTCCTGCATCACGACGCGCGGACGCGACACGGCCAGCTCATAGCCTTCCCGACGCATGTTTTCGACCAGAATGGTCAGGTGCAGCTCACCACGCCCCGCCACTTCGAACGTGGTTTCGTCGCCGGTATCGCGCACGCGCAGTGCGACGTTGTGGTTCAGCTCCTTCATCAGGCGGTCGCGAATCTGACGGCTCGTGACGAACTTGCCTTCGCGGCCCGCGAGCGGCGACGAGTTGACGAGGAAGTTCATCGTCAGCGTCGGTTCGTCGACGGTGATCATCGGCAGCGCTTCAGGCTGTTCCGGCGCGCAGATCGTCACGCCGATGCCGACTTCCTCGATACCGTTGATCAGCACGATGTCGCCGGCTTCTGCCGAGTCGACCTGCACGCGATCGAGGCCCTCGAACGACAGCACCTGGTTGATCTTGCGATTGAGGATTTCGCCGTCCGGACCCAAGCGCACCGCGACGGCCATGCCCGGCTTGATACGGCCGCGCGTGATACGACCAATGCCGATACGGCCGACATACGACGAGTAGTCGAGCGATGTGATCTGCAACTGCAGCGGACCTTCCGGATCGGCCGGGCGAACCGGCACGTGCTCGAGAATCGCCTCGAACAGCGGACGCATATTGCCGTCGCGCACGTCCGGCGCGAGACCGGCATAGCCATTCAGGCCCGATGCATAGACGATCGGGAAGTCGAGCTGCTCTTCGCTCGCGCCGAGCTTGTCGAACAGGTCGAAGGTCTGGTTGATCACCCAGTCCACCCGCGCGCCCGGACGGTCGACCTTGTTGATCACGACGATCGGCTTCAGGCCGAGCGCGAGCGCCTTCTTCGTGACGAAGCGGGTCTGCGGCATCGGGCCTTCCACCGCGTCGACGAGCAGCAGCACCGAGTCGACCATCGACAGCACGCGCTCCACTTCGCCGCCGAAGTCGGCGTGTCCCGGCGTGTCGACGATGTTGATGTGCGTGCCTTCGTACTCAACCGCGCAGTTCTTCGACAGGATCGTAATGCCGCGCTCTTTTTCGATGTCGTTCGAGTCCATCACGCGCTCGGCGATCTGCTGGTTCTCGCGGAACGTGGCGGTCTGACGGAGGAGCTGGTCGACGAGCGTGGTCTTGCCGTGGTCGACGTGAGCAATGATGGCGATGTTGCGTAGGGCGCGGGTCATAGGAAACCTGAAGACGGTTGAGTGCGCCGCTTGCTTATGCTGCTGGCTGAGAAGTTAAACCACGACAACAAGCCCAAAGCGCACTTTTGGGAACCCAATATTGTAGCACGCGCAGATGATCCTTTCTGGTATTCCCCGATAGACCGCTCTCTCTTCGCGTCGCCAACGGCGGCCGCGAATGCTCTCTCGCCGCGCCCTACGCCAATCCGCACCTCTTGCTGCTTGAGCGCGAAGAAATCCTTGCCTAAGCTGTAGTAACGCTTGTCGTGTCAATCAACAGCCCGCTATACTAATGCCTAGTCAACCATTGCATTCGCACGAGAATCATGACGGAGCCGTCCCACGAATCCACGCGGAACCTCAGCGAGTATCAACTCGGCGAAAGCGTTGGCTATCTCATCTCGCGCGTGAAATCGACACTGTCGAACCTGGTCACGCAACGCAGCATGGCCGAACTCGGCATCACCAGCCAGCAAGGCAGCATCCTGTTCATGGTGGCGAGCGGCAAATGTCTGCTCGCGGCCGAACTGGCGCGTGAATACGGTATCGACGCAAGCGCCGTCACGCGCCTGATCGACCGGCTCGAAAAGCGCGGCCTGCTCACCCGGGTGCGCAGCAACGAAGACCGGCGCGTCGTGCGCCTTGCGTTGACCCCCGAAGGCCATGCGATCGCGGCCCGTATGCCGGGCATTTTCAATGGCGTGCTTGATAACCTGCTGAACGGGTTCACCCCCGAGGAAGTGGGCTTCCTGAAGAGCATGCTGCGCCGCGTGCTCGTCAATTCCGGCGAACATACAGGACTGTCCCGCGACGCCGCAAGCCATCTCGATAGCAAATCGTAAGAAGTTGCTTGCTGGGTCCACCATTACATTCCACTCAAAGAGTCGAGCGATGAAATCCCTTTCCCTGTCCGCGCCCGCGCTGTCGAGCCGGGTCGCTGTCGCCGCCGCGGCGACAGCGCTCGCCCTCACGGGGTGCGCGAACTACTTCGGCGTCAAAAGCGACAAGCAGATCGCGTCGGCGACGCAGTACGAGTCGACACAGAGCCTGCCCAACGAGGGCGGCCAGTGGCCATCGCTCGACTGGGCCAACCAGTTCGGCGACCCGCAACTGCCGAAGCTGATCGCGGAAGCGCTCGAGGGCAGCCCGTCGATCGCTCAGGCGCAGGCGCGGCTCGCGAAGGCGTCGTCGTATATCGAAAGCTCGCGCGCGGCGCTGTTCCCGAAGGTCGACGCGAGCTATTCGTGGACCCGCGAGCTGTATTCGGCGAACGCCCTGTTCCCGCCTCCGTTCGGAGGCACCTGGTATAGCGAGAACAACGTGCTCGCGAGCGCGTCGTGGGACCTCGATCTGTGGGGCAAGAATCGCCAGCGCCTCGGCCAGGCCGTGTCGCAGCAGAAAGCCGCCGAGGCCGACGTGCAGCAGGCGCGCGTGACGCTCGCCGCGTCGGTTGCGAGCACCTATAACCAGCTCGCACAGCTGTATGCGTTCCGCGACATCGCCGCCCGCGAAATCGCAAACCGCCAGGACGTCGGCCGCATCACCAATGACCGCGTGACGGCCGGCCTCGACACCAACGTCGAGAAGCAGACCGCCGCCGGCAACATCGCGACGAGCCAGTCGAACCTGACCGACCTCGACGGCCAGATCACCGTCGTGCGCTACCAGTTGGGCGCGCTGCTCGGCAAGGGCCCGGACCGCGGCCTGCAGATCGACAAGCCGGTGCTCACGGGCGGCAACGTGGTCGCGCTGCCGGACAGCATTCCGGCCGACCTCGTGTCGCGCCGCGCCGACATCGTCGCCGCGCGCTGGCAGGTCGAAGCCGCGATGCACGACGTGAAGGAAGCGAAAGCCGAATTCTTCCCGGACGTGAACCTCGCGGCCGGCTTCGGTTTCGACGCGTTCGGCTGGGGCCATTTCCTGACCGCGTCGAGCCGTCAGATCCAGTTCGGACCGGCGATCCATCTGCCTATCTTCGACGCCGGCGCACTGCGCGCGCAATTGAAGGGCCGCTACGCCGACTTCGAGGGCGACGTCGCGAACTACAACCAGACGCTGATCAACGCGCTGCAGGACGTGTCGACGCAGGTGTCGTCGATCCGCTCGATCGACCGCCAGGAGGGCGACGCCCAGCGCGCGCTCGAGGCGTCGAGCAAGGCCTACCAGCTCGCCGTGGTCCGCTACAAGGCCGGCTTGTCGCCGCAATTGCAGGTGCTGACCGCCGACGAAAACCGGCTTGCCGCTGAACAGACGGTCACGGGTCTGCAGATGCGCCGCCGCAGCCTGCAGATCGGCCTGATCAAGGCGCTGGGCGGCGGCTTCGACGCGACGCAAACCGGTCTCGTGGTGCCGCCGAACGATGGCCCCGCATCGGCCAACGCCGCGAACCGCGCCACGAGCACCGCCGCAAACTGAGCGAGCCTGCCCGCGCCAACGCACACGCACGAACACCCGAATAAACGACGACGTTCAAAAGAACCCGGAGCACACTAATGAGCACCCCCCAGCAGCCCGCCACTCCACCGCAAGCGGCGAACAACGGCAAACGCAAGCGCATGATGACGCTGCTCGTCATCGTGATCCTGATCGCCGCGGTCGCGTACGGTCTGTACTACTTTCTCGTCGCGCGCTTCCATGAAGACACCGACGACGCCTATGTGAGCGGCAACGTCGTGCAGATCACGCCGCAGGTCACGGGCACGGTGATCGCGGTCAACGCCGACGACACCCAGGTCGTCAAGGCCGGCGACCCGCTCGTCGTGCTCGACCCGGCCGACGCGCGCGTTGCGCTTGAACAGGCCGAGGCGAATCTCGCGCAGGTGGTGCGTCAGGTGCGCGGTCTGTTCGCCGACGACAGCCAATACGAAGCGCAGGTCGCTGCGCGCCAGGCCGACCTGTCGCGCGCCGAAGACGACCTGAAACGCCGCATGACGGTCGCGCAGACCGGCGCGGTATCGCAGGAAGAAATCTCGCACGCACGCGACTCCGTGAAGTCCGCGCAGGCCGGGCTCGACGCCGCCAGGCAACAGCTCGCGGCAAACCGCGCGCTGACCGCGAACACCACGATCGCCAATCACCCGAACGTGCAGGCGGCAGCCGCCAAGCTGCGTGACGCCTACCTGAACCACGCTCGCAACACGCTGCCCGCGCCGGTCACCGGCTATGTCGCGAAACGCTCGGTACAGGTCGGCCAGCGCGTATCGCCGGGCGCGCCGCTGATGGCGATCGTGCCGCTGCATGACGTGTGGGTCGACGCGAACTTCAAGGAAGTGCAACTGAAGCACATGCGCATTGGTCAGCCGGTCGAACTGATGGCCGACGTGTACGGCTCGTCGGTGCCGTATCACGGCAAAGTGGTCGGCTTCTCGGCCGGCACGGGTTCGGCGTTCTCACTGCTGCCCGCGCAGAACGCGACCGGCAACTGGATCAAGGTCGTGCAGCGTCTGCCGGTGCGTATTTCGCTCGATCCGCAGGAGCTCGAGAAGCACCCGCTGCGTATCGGTCTGTCGATGCAGGCTGACGTGAACATCAAGGACGACACTGGCGGCCAGCTCGGTCAGGCGCCGACCACGGCTTACCAGACCAACGTCTTCGACAAGTACGGCGCGGAAGCCGACGCGGAAATCGCGCGCATCATCTCGGAGAACGCCGGTCCGAACCTGAATGGCGGCTCGCAGAAGTCGACCGCGACCAACGGCGCGACCGCGAAAACGGCGGCCAAGAAGAGCTAAGGCTCCGCCCGACGATTCATAGAAGGCTTTTTTAATGGCTCAGGCTCAGGCGCAAGCCCCTCACCCGCCGCTCGAGGGCGCGCAACTGGTGATCGGCACCATCGCGGTGTCGCTCGCCGTGTTCATGAACGTTCTGGACACGTCGATCGCGAACGTCTCGATCCCGTCGATTTCGGGCGACCTCGGCGTGTCGTCCGACCAGGGCACGTGGGTGATCACGTCGTTCGCGGTGGCCAACGCGATCTCGGTGCCGCTGACCGGCTGGCTCACCGACCGCGTTGGCCAGGTGCGTCTGTTCATGGCGTCGATCGTGCTGTTCGTGCTGTCGTCGTGGATGTGCGGACTGTCGCCGAACCTGCCGTTTCTGCTGGCGTCGCGTGTGCTGCAAGGCGCGGTGGCGGGTCCGATGATCCCGCTGTCGCAGACACTGTTGCTCGCGAGCTATCCGCGCGCGAAGGCGCCGATGGCGCTATCGATGTGGGCGATGACCACGCTGATCGCGCCAGTCGCAGGTCCGATTCTCGGCGGCTGGATTTCCGACAATATCTCGTGGCCGTGGATTTTCTACGTCAACATTCCGGTCGGCGCGATCGCGGCCGTGGCGACGTGGATGATCTTCCGTAACCGCGATTCGGTCATCAGGAAGGCGCCGATCGACGGCGTCGGCCTCGGTCTGCTGATCGTCTGGGTCGGCTCGCTTCAGGTCATGCTCGACAAGGGCAAGGACCTCGACTGGTTCTCATCGACCACGGTCGTCGTGCTCGCGCTCGTCGCGGTGATCGCACTCGCGTTCTTTATCGTGTGGGAGCTGACGGCCGAGCATCCGGTGGTCGACCTGTCGCTGTTCAGCCGGCGTAATTTCACCGGCGGCACGATCGCACTGTCGATCGGCTATGGACTCTACTTCGGCAATCTCGTGCTGCTGCCGCTGTGGCTGCAGACCGATATCGGCTACACGGCGACCGAAGCCGGACTCGTGATGGCACCCGTCGGTCTGTTCGCGATCCTGCTGTCGCCGCTTACCGGCAAGCTGCTGCCGCGTACCGATCCGCGCTACATCGCGACGCTGTCGTTCCTGATTTTCGCGCTGTGCTTCTGGATGCGCTCGCGTTATACGACCGGCGTCGATACGTACTCGCTGACGTTGCCCACGCTGATCCAGGGCATCGGCATGGCGGGCTTCTTCATTCCGCTTGTGTCGATTACCCTTTCGGGCTTGCCGGGCCATCGGATTCCGGCGGCGTCGGGGCTGTCGAATTTCGTGCGGATCATGTGCGGCGGTATCGGCACGTCGATCTTCCAGACCGCGTGGGATCACCGCACGATCATGCATCACGCGCAACTGACCGAGCAGGCGAACGCTTACAACCCGGCGTTTGGTCAGTCGATTCATCAGATGGGCGCGGCGGGCCTGGATCAGCAGCAGACCTATGGTCTCTTCAACACCATGGTCACGCAGCAGGCCGCGCAGCTCGGCGTGAACGATCTGTTCTTCATTTCGGCCGGCATTTTTGTCGCGCTGATCGCGCTGATCTGGATCACGCGGCCGGAACGCGCTGGCGGAGATGCGGGAGCAGCGGCCGCCGCGGCGCATTGAACGTGTTGTTGGCGGTGTTGCTTTCGTTCGACACGGCTGCGCAGCAGTAGGCATGAAAAAAGCGGGATCGCCACCGAGCGATCCCGCTTTTTTATTGTCCGCGTGCAACTTGCAGAGCGGAGATGCTCAGCTCTCCGACGTCACGACCAGACGTTCGGGCGCAAGCACACCTTCGCCGGGCTTCGCGACACCAAGAAGCCGCCCCTGCGCCGAGTACACCCTCACGCGCGGCGCGTTCAGCGCGTCGGCGGCGATCGTCAACGAAGACAGCTTCAGCCGCTGACCGTGCAGGAAGCGGCGTGTGTCGACGTCGTCGAGGCAGACCTGCGGGAACGTCGACAGCAACGCGTCGACCGGTTGCAGCCATGCGTCGCGTTCGGCCTCGGTCGCGTCGGACAACGCGTCGAGCGTCACCGAATGCTCGAGCGTCAACGCGCCGACGCCCGTGCGCCGCAGCGCGACCAGATGCGCGCCGCAGCCGAGCGCTTCGCCGATATCCTCGGCCAGCGTGCGCACATAGGTGCCCTTGCTGCACTTCACGCGAAACGTCACATCCGGCAATGCACACGCAATCAGCTCGAGCGCGTGAATGGTCACTTGCCGCCCCTCCCGCTCGACCGTCTGGCCGGCGCGCGCGTACTCGTACAGCGGCTTGCCGTCGCGCTTGAGCGCCGAGTACATCGGAGGAATCTGAACGATCTCGCCGGTGAAGCGCGGCAACGCCGCCCGCACCGCCGCTTCGTCGCAGTCGACCGGGCGAATATCGAGCGCCTCGCCTTCGGCGTCACCGGTGGTCGTGCGGATGCCGAGGCGCATGGTGGCCTCGTAGGTCTTGTCGGCTTCGAGCAGGTCTTGCGAAAACTTGGTGGCCTCGCCGAAACACAGCGGCAACAGGCCGGTTGCGAGCGGGTCGAGCGTGCCGGTGTGGCCCGCCTTTTTCGCCAGATAGAGACGCTTTGCGCGAACCAGCGCGTCGTTGCTCGACAGGCCGATCGGCTTGTCGAGCAGCAGCACGCCGTCGAGCGCGCGACGCGGCACGCGGGGGCGTTGAGGTGCGGTCATGTCGAGTGAGGCAGAACGTTCGGGAAATACGAAAAACGGCGCGGCGCTACATGGAACGCCGCGGCGCAGCAGAGGTTCAGTCGTCTTTCGCGCGCGTGGAATTTGCCTCGTCGATCAGACGCGACATCTCGACGGCGCGCTCGATCGTCTTGTCGTAGTGGAAATGCAGCGTCGGCACCGTATGGATATGCAGGCGCTTGAACAGCAGATTGCGCAGATGGCCGGCCGCGTGCGTCAGTGCTTCGAGCGTCTGCTGCGGGTCGCCCGTCAGCGTCGTGAAGTAGACCTTCGCGTGCGCGTAGTCGGGCGTCAGCTCGACGCTCTGAAACGTGACGATGCCGATGCGCGGATCCTTGACCTCGCGCAGCAGCTCGGCCAGGTCGCGCTGGATCTGATCGGCGATCTGTACGTTTCGATTGGGAGAAGTACGTTTTTTAGACATGGTGTTGTGTGCTCCGCGATGACGGATGCATAAATTGGTTCGCGCGAGCCGTGTTTGTTATCGATTCGATACGACGGCGTCACGATCGCCGTGACCTGTGAACGGCCCGTCGACGCGATTGTCTAGCGCCGTGGGCCCATTCACGACGAACGCAGCAACGAAGCCAGCGACAAACTCGACGCAGCGGGCTGAAAAACAACGGGCGGAGCGGGCGTCAAGCCCGCTCCGCCCGTTGTGCCGTGCCGCGTGAATTACAGCGTACGCGCGACTTCGGTGACCTCGAAGACTTCGAACTGATCGCCTTCGACGATATCGTTGAAGTTCTTGATCGACATACCGCACTCGAAGCCCTGACGGACTTCCTTGACGTCGTCCTTGAAGCGCTTGAGCGAGTCGAGCTCGCCCGTGAAGATGACGACGTTGTTGCGCAGCACGCGCACCGACGACGAGCGCTTGACCAAACCGTCCGTGACCATACAGCCGGCCACCGCGCCGACCTTCGGCACCTTGAAGACCTGGCGCACTTCGACCGTGCCCGTCACGACTTCGCGCTTCTCCGGTGCCAGCATGCCCGACATCGCCGCCTTCACTTCATCCACGGCGTCGTAGATGATGTTGTAGTAGCGGATATCGACGCCATTGGCTTCCGCGAGCTTGCGAGCCTGCGCATCCGCGCGGGTGTTGAAGCCGATGATGACCGCCTTCGACGCCGTCGCGAGGTTGACGTCCGACTCGCTGATGCCGCCGACCGCGCCGTGCACGATCTGCACGCGCACTTCGTCGGTGGAGAGCTTCTGCAACGATTGCACCAGCGCTTCCTGCGAACCCTGCACGTCGGCCTTGACGATGAGCGGCATGTACTGCACTTCGCCTTCGCCCATCTGCTCGAGCATGTTCTCGAGCTTCGCGGCCTGCTGCTTCGCGAGCTTGACGTCGCGGAACTTGCCCTGACGGAACAGAGCGACTTCGCGCGCCTTGCGGTCGTCCGGCATCACGATCACTTCTTCGCCCGCCTGCGGCACTTCCGACAGACCCTGAATTTCGACCGGGATCGACGGACCAGCGGACTTGGTCGGCTTGCCGGTTTCGTCGAGCATTGCACGCACGCGACCGTAGGCACTCCCTGCCAGCACGACGTCGCCGCGGTTCAAAGTACCCGACTGGACGAGAATCGTTGCGACCGGACCCTTACCCTTGTCGAGCTTCGCTTCAATCACGAGACCCTTGGCCGGCGATTCGACCGGTGCCTTCAACTCCAGCACTTCGGCCTGCAGCAGCACGTTTTCGAGCAGATCGTCGATGCCCGCGCCGGTCTTGGCCGACACCGACACGAACGGCGAATCGCCACCGTACTCTTCCGGCACGACGCCTTCCGTGACGAGCTCCTGCTTCACGCGCTCCGGATTCGCATCCGGCTTGTCGATCTTGTTGATTGCGACGACGAGCGGCACGCCGCCGGCCTTGGCATGGGAGATCGCTTCCTTCGTCTGCGGCATCACGCCGTCGTCGGCGGCAACCACCAGAATCACGATGTCGGTCGCCTTTGCACCGCGGGCACGCATTGCCGTAAAGGCCTCGTGACCCGGAGTGTCGAGGAACGTGATCACGCCGCGCGGCGTTTCGACGTGGTAAGCGCCGATGTGCTGCGTAATACCGCCCGCTTCGCCTGCCGCGACCTTCGCCCGGCGGATGTAGTCGAGCAACGAGGTCTTGCCGTGGTCGACGTGGCCCATCACGGTGACGACCGGCGGACGCGGCACTGCTTCCGCGTCGCTCGCTTCGCCTTCGACCAGCATGGCTTCCGGATCGTCCAGCTTCGCCGCGAGCGCATGATGGCCCAGTTCCTCGACGATGATCATCGCCGTTTCCTGGTCCAGCATCTGGTTGATCGTGACCATCTGGCCGAGCTTCATCATCGACTTGATGACTTCCGACGCCTTCACCGCCATCTTGTGCGCGAGATCCGCGACCGTGATGGTTTCTGGCACGTGCACTTCACGCACGATCGGTTCGGTCGGCGCCTGGAACGTGGTGGCCTGCTCCTGATGCTTGCCACGACCCTTCGGACCGCCGCGCCAGCCACGATCGACACCGCCGCTCGAGTCGCCGCGAGTCTTGATGCCGCGGCGCTTCGCTGCGTCGTCCTGCCAGTTGCCGCCCTTGCCGCCTGCGCCCGGCTTCTTCTTGTCGCCGGCCGACGGTGCGCTCGCCGGCGCCGGAGCCGCGGCTGCCGGCTTCCTCGCTGCCGGACGCGCCGGTGCTTCGCCAGCCGGACGCGCCGGCTTGTGCAGCGTGCCCTTGGCTTCGGCTGCCTTGGCCGGCTCGGCGGGCTTCGGTGCCGGTTCCGGCGCCTTGACCTGCGCCTTGCGCGGCGTGTTCATCATTTCGCGAATCGCGCGCGCTTCGGCTTCGGCCGCCGCGCGGCGCTTGGCGATTTCTTCCTGTTCGGCGCGCGTTTTTTCGGCGGCCAGACGCGCGGCGTCTTCCGCTTTCTTCGCGGCTTCGCGTTGCGCGGCGCGTTCCGCTGCCGCACGTTCGTCGTCCTGCTCGCTTGCCTTCGCGGCGACCGGTTCAGCGGCTTGCGCCGCAGCACGCTGGGCCTTCTCGCGAGCCGCCGCTTCGGCCGCACCCGCTGCGCGGTCCTTCGCTTCCTCTTCCGCACGTTGACGGTCGGCTTCCGCAGCCTGCTCGCGCGCCTGACGCTCGGCCTCTTCGCGCTCGAGCTGCTCCTGGCGCGCCTTCAGCTCCTGCGCCTGCTTTTCGAGCAACTCGGCTTCGTGACGTGCTTCTTCCTCACGACGCTGCAGTTCGAGATCGTCGGCGTCCGCGTTTTCGGCCACATGATTCGATGCATCCCCGCCTTCCGCGACGGTCTCGTCGCGGCGGACGAACGTGCGCTTCTTGCGCACCTCGACCTGAATGGTGCGAGCTTTGCCCGTCGCATCGGACTGCTTGATCTCCGACGTATGCCGGCGCGTCAGCGTGATCTTGCGCTTGTCGGCATCGTTCGAGCCATGCGACTTGCGCAAGTGATCGAGCAGACGC
>DATAQT010000133.1:0-17652 GCA_036264535.1 Paraburkholderia sp.
TTCAGCCCGCCGAGAAAAACGGCTTGCCAAGCGACGCGGGCGCATTCAGCCGGATCGTGTTCGGATTGCGCGAGATCAGCGCGAGCACGACGATCGTCGCGACGTACGGCAGCATCGCGAGGAACTGCGTCGGCACCGGCACGCCGATCGCCTGCGCGTAGAACTGCAGGCCGGTCACCGCACCGAACAGCAGCGAGCCGATCAGGAGACGCCCCGGCCGCCACGTCGCGAACACGACGAGCGCGAGCGCGATCCAGCCGCGGCCCGAAGTCAGGTTCTCCTGCCACAGGTGCAGATTGACGATCGAATAGTAGCCGCCGGCCAGTCCCGCCATGCCGCCGCCGAATGCAACCGCGCCATAGCGCACGCCGACCACCGGAAAGCCGACCGAGTGCGCAACCTGCGGCGACTCGCCGACCGAACGCAGCACGAGCCCCGCGCGCGTGCGATACAGGAACCAGCCGATCGCGCCGAACATCAGGAACGCGAGGTAATCGAGCGGCGTGAGGGTAAAGAGCGCCGGACCGAGCACCGGGATCTGCGAGAGACCCGGGATCGTCCAAGTATCGATCGTCGCGCGCACCGCGGCCGACGTGTACGGCTTGCCGACATACGCCGACAGCCCGATGCCGAAGATCGTCAGCGACAGGCCGGTCGCGACCTGGTTGGCGAGCATCGTCAGCGTGAGGAACGCGAACAGCAGCGACATCGCGAGACCGGCGCCGATCGCGGCGAGGACCCCGAGCCACGGGCTGCCGGTGATCGAGGTGACCGCGTAGCCGCTGACGGCGCCCATCAGCATCATCCCTTCCACGCCGAGGTTGAGCACGCCCGATTTTTCGGCGACGAGTTCGCCGGCGCCCGCGAACATCAGCGGGATCGACGCGGTGATCGCGCTCGACGTGAGCGCGTTGGCTTGCTGGATATCCATATCGTGTCTGAAAGCGGATTAGCGGGCTTGACGAACCACAGCGGCCGAGCGGCGCCGCACGCGGTAGTTCACGAACAGGTCGGCGCCAAGCAGGCAGAACAGCAGCAGCCCCTGGAACACGCCCGAGAGCGCCTGCGGCAATTGCAACGAGGTCTGCACCGCTTCGCCGCCGAGATACAGCAGCGCCATCAGCAGGCTCGCGAGCACGATGCCAAGCGGATGCAGCCGCCCGACGAACACGACGATGATCGCGGTGAAGCCGTAGCCCGGCGACCACGTCGCCTGCAACTGGCCGATCGGACCGGCGATCTCGCCCATACCGGCGAGGCCCGCGAGGCCGCCGCTGATCAGCAGCGAGGTCCAGATGGTTTTCTTGTCGGAGAAGCCGGCATAGCGCGCGGCGAGCGGCGCGAGTCCGCCGACGTTCATCCGGTAGCCCGCGAAGCTCTTGCGCATGAACAGCCACACGAGCGGAATCGCGATCAGCGTCAGAAAGATCGATGCATTCAGCCGCGTGCCACGCAGAAATTTCCAGTGCCAGTCGCCATAGAGCGTCGGGAACAGCGCGTCACCGCTGAACATTTCCGACAGCGGGAAATTCATGCCCTGCGGGTCGCGCCACGGCCCGCTCACGAGATAGATCAGCAATTGCGTCGCAACGTAGGTGAGCATCAGGCTCACGAGAATTTCGTTGGTGTTGAAGCGGCTCTTCAGGAACGCGGGAATCGCGGCCCAGGCCATGCCGCCGAGGATGCCGGCCACCATCATGGTCGCCAGGATCCACCAGCCGCTCGCCTGATCGAAATAGATCGCCACGCCGCTCGCCGCGATGCCGCCGAGCAGCATCTGCCCTTCGGCGCCGATGTTCCACACGTTCGCGCGATAGCCGATCGCGAGACCGAGGCCGATCAGGCACAGCGGCGATGCCTTCAGCAGCAGTTCGGACCAGCCGTTGATGCTCGACAGCGGCTCGATGAAGAACGCGTGCATCGCCTGCAACGGGTCGCGGCCGACGAGGCCGAAGATCAGAAAACCGATCGCGAGCGTCAGCAACGCGGCGATCAGCGGCACGGCGAGCTGCATCGTGCGCGAGGGCGTCGTGCGGGCTTCGAGTCGATAAGGAAGCATCATGGGTAGCGTGTGTTTGTTCGGGTTCTGTTCTTCAGGGTCAGCAGTTCGCGTGCGTAGTTAGCGTCTCGCCAGACGTCACCTCGTCTCACGCATGCGCCGGCTGGTCCGCCGCGGGCGCCGCGCCCTCGCGGTCGCCGAACAGCCCCGCCATCCAGCGGCCGATTTCCTCGGCGTTGGTCGCACCGGTCGCGCGCACCGGCGAGAGCCGTCCGCCCGCGAGCACCGCAATGCGATCGCAGATATCGAACAGCTCTTCCAGTTCCTCGGAGATCACCAGAATCGCGACGCCGCGCGCCGACAGATCGAGCAACTGTTGACGGATGAACGCGGAGGCGCCGACATCGACGCCCCAGGTCGGCTGTGCGACGACCAGCACCTTCGGCGCCTGCAGGATTTCGCGGCCCATGATGTATTTCTGCAGATTGCCGCCCGACAGACTTTGCGCGAGCGCGTCGGGGCCGCCGCAGCGCACGTCGAACGCGTCGATGCAGCGCTTCGCGAACGCGCGCATCGCCCCCGCCCTGATCCAGCCCGACCTGACCATGTTCTGCCGATGCGCGGTCAGCAGCGCATTGTCCGCGAGGCTCATCGCCGGCACCGCGCCGCGGCCAAGCCGCTCCTCGGGCACGAAGCCGAAGCCGAGCGCGCGACGCCGGCCCGCGCCGAGGCGCGCGGCCGGCTTGCCGCAGATCGTGATCGCGTCGGCCGGAAGGCTGCGCTTTTCAGCGCGTTTTTCTCCGGACAGCGCCGCGAGCAGTTCCGCCTGCCCGTTGCCCGACACCCCGGCAATCCCGAATATCTCGCCCGCATGCACGCTGAACGACACGTCGCGCAACGAGGTGCCGAACGGGTCGTCGCTCGCGACCGACAGCTGTTTGACGTCGAGCAGCACCGGGCCCGGCTTGTGCTCGCGTCGCATGTAGTCGGGCAGCGAATGGCCGACCATCAACTGCGCGAGCGATGCATGCGTCTCGTTCTTCGGGCTCACGTGACCGGTCACGCGACCGCCGCGCATCACGGTCGCGGTGTCGCACAGTTGCTGGATTTCGTCGAGCTTGTGGCTGATGTAGAGGATGCTGCAGCCTTCGGCCGCGAGCCGGCGCAGCGTCGTGAAGAGCTTGCGAACCGCCTGCGGCGTCAGCACCGAGGTCGGCTCGTCCATGATCAGCAGACGCGGATTCTGCAGCAGGCAGCGCACGATTTCGACGCGCTGCCGCTCGCCCACCGTCAGGCTGTGCACGTGCCGCTGCGGGTCGATGTCGAGCCCGTAGTCGGCCGACACCTCGCGAATGCGTTTGGCCAGCGTCTTCAGATCGAACGGTTCGTCGAGCGCGAGCGCGATGTTTTCGCCGACCGTCAGCGTCTCGAACAGCGAGAAGTGCTGGAACACCATGCCGACGCCGAGCTTGCGCGCGGCCGCCGGACTCGCGATGTCGACCCGCTCGCCTTCCCAGCGAATCTCTCCGGCGTCTGGCCGCACCGCGCCGTAGATGATCTTCATCAGCGTGCTTTTACCCGCGCCGTTCTCGCCGAGCACCGCGTGGATTTCGCCGGGTGCGACGACGAGCGTGACGTCGTCGTTGGCGCGCACGGCCGGGTACTGCTTCGTGATGCCCGTGAGCGCGAGCCGGGGCACTGCCCCGCCGGTGAGTTGCGCGCCGCCGCTATTTGGAGTGTCGCTCATGAGATTCCGTAGTGCGTTCGTGACGATCCGTCACCACAATCGGATGACAATACCTAATTCAACCCACTCAGTCGAGTTGACAAAATTCCCGCAAACCCGCGCCACTGCAAGCTCTGCGGGTATGCCTCTCTTGACGCCGTTTTTCGTTCATATTAAAACGCATATACCCCCACGTTCGCTCGATCAGCCAGCACATATATTTCGGAGAGTCCATGAGCCAGCAACGCGAGGCGATCGACACGTACCTGCTGCGCGTGTTGCACACGCTATTGATGGAGCGCAGCGTCACGCGCGCCGCCGTCAAACTTAACCAGTCCCAACCCGCGATCAGCGCGGCGCTGCGCCGTCTGCGCGACATCACCGGCGACCCGCTGCTGGTGCGCGGCAAGTCCGGCATGGTGCCGACCGAGTACGGCCTGCGCCTGCTCGAACCGGTGCAGAACGCGCTGCGCGAGATCGAGCGCATCAAGTTCCAGCAGCACAACTTCGATCCGGCCACGTCGATCCGCTGCTACCGGATCGGCTGTCCCGACTACCTGAACGTGCTGTTCGTGCCGACGGTCGTCGAACGATTCCGCCAGGCCGCGCCGAACGCGACGCTCGAATTCCATTCGCTCGGCCCCGCGTTCGACTACGAACTCGCGCTCGAGGACGGCAAGCTCGACATCGTCGTCGGCAACTGGCCGGAGCCGCCCGAGCAGTTGCATCTGTCGAATCTGTTCGTCGATCAGATCGTCTGCCTGATGAGCAACGCGCATCCGTTCGCCAAACGCGGCGGGCTCACGCTCGACCAGTACCTGAACGCGCCGCATCTCGCACCGACGCCGTATTCGGTCGGCCAGCGCGGCGCGATCGACGTGCATCTCGCGCGCGAGCGGTTGAAGCGCCACGTGGTCGTCACGCTGCCCTACTTCAATCTGGCGCCGTACGTGCTGATCAAATCCGATCTGATCTTCACGACCACGCGCCTGTTTGCCGACTACTACGCGAAGTTCCTGCCGCTGACCGTGGTACCCGCGCCGCTCGACTTCCCGCCGATGCAGTACTACCAGCTGTGGCACGAGCGCGTGCACTACTCCGACGAAGTACGCTGGCTGCGCGGTCTGGTCGGCGAGGCGACCCGGACGTTGATCGACAAGTCCTGACAGCATGCGGCGCCGATCGCACTGGCCGCGCCGCTCACGCATGAGGGACTCGCGGCGTCCCCGCGGCGCGGCGCCGATGCCGCGCCTTCCGCTCAAGCCGCCGCCTCATAAAGCTGCCGCGCGAGCCCGTTGTGCCGCTCGATCACCGGCCCGAGTTCGAGCGTCGCCAGTTGCCCTTCCTTCACCACGACCTTGCCGCCGATCACGCTATAGCTGACCTGCGACGGAGCGCAGAACACCAGCGCCGCCACCGGATCGTGCAGCGCGCCGGCAAAGTGCGGCTGACGCAGATCGAACGCGACAAAATCCGCGGCCATGCCGGGCGCCAGCGCGCCGATGTCGTCGCGATTGAGCACGCGCGCGCCGCCCAGAGTCGCGATTTCGAGCGCCTCGCGCGCGGTCATCGCATCGGGCCCGAAACCGACGCGCTGCAGCAGCAGCGCCTGACGCACTTCGGCAACCATCTGCGCGCCATCGTTCGACGCCGAGCCGTCGACGCCGAGCCCAACCGGCACGCCCGCGAGACGCATGCGCTTCACCGGCGCGATGCCCGACGCGAGCCGCATGTTCGAGCACGGACAATGCGCGACGCCGGTGCCAGTGCGCGCGAACAGCGCGATGCCCGCGTCGTCGAGTTGCACGCAGTGCGCATGCCAGACGTCGTGGCCGACCCAGCCGAGATCGTGCGCATACTCGGCCGGCGTCATGCCGAACTTCTCGCGGCTGTACTCGACGTCGTTGACGTTCTCCGCCAGATGCGTGTGCAGCGACACGCCGTACTGGCGCGCGAGCACCGCCGATTCGCGCATCAGGTCGCGGCTCACCGAAAACGGCGAGCATGGCGCCACGACCACGCGCAGCATCGCGTAGCGGCCGTCGTCGTGATACGTCTCGATCAGACGCTGCGTGTCCTTCAGGATGTCCGCTTCGCGCTCGACCACCGAATCGGGCGGCAGGCCGCCGTCTTTCTGTCCCACGCTCATGCTGCCGCGCGCGGCATGAAAGCGCATGCCAATGCGGTGCGCCGCGGCGATGCTGTCGTCGAGACGGCTGCCGTTCGGATAGATATACAGATGGTCGCTCGACGTCGTGCAGCCCGACAGCAGCAGCTCGGCCATCGCGGTCAGCGTCGATACTTCGATCATCTCGGGTGTGAGGTTAGCCCACACCTTGTACAGATTCGTGAGCCAGCCGAACAGCTCGGCGTTCTGCGCGGCGGGAATCGCGCGCGTGAGGCTCTGGTACATGTGGTGATGCGTGTTGACGAGGCCCGGAATCACGAGGTGGCCGCGCAGGTCGAGCACTTCGTCGGCCGCGCCCGGCAATTCATGCGTCGGTCCAACCGCGACGATGCGGTTGTCCTCGATATAAAGGCCCGCGTCGCGCAGTTCGCGCCGCTCGCCATCCATCGTGACCAGCACGTCCGCGTGCTTCACGAGCATCGTTTTGCCGGGCTTTTTAGCTAGTTCATTCATCGTCATTCGTCTCTCCGCCTGATTGCCTGCATGCAAAGCCGTTCGAACGCGATGCGGCGACACGCCCACCGTGCCGCCGCGTTCGGTTGAACGCCATTGGCCCGGTTACCCAGCGTGATTCGCCGTCTTCGGGGTTATCCGTGCCAAAGGCCTGCCTTTGCACGGGTGTTTCGCGCCGCCCGCACGAGCGAACCGCATCGGGTTCGCGTCGGCCGCGTCGCATAGCGCTTACCTTCGGTAGCCAAAATCCCGCTGGCAACACCCGCGGTTGCGATACCCGGGTTCACACCGCCAATATAGTGGTGCTTTTTTGGCACCGGTAGCATCGGTCGATGAGCCCGCGCGGCTTTCGACTGGCTGTCCATCATGCGCGAACTATTATCTTTCTTATCGGTCGCGCGCGGAACGGAGCATCCTTCTTACAATGGCTGCCACGGCGCTCGCTTCGATTCGCCGACGGGTATGTAGCCACTGACGTGGAGCCTCGATCCGCCGCAAACGTAATGGATCGGGCCGCCGCCGACACCTCGCATTCACACAAGGACAATTGCGAATGGGCAAGCTCACTACCCACGTGCTCGACACCGCGAACGGCCGTCCCGGCGCAGGCATCAAGGTCGAACTCTTCGCGCTCGCGGGCGACACGCGCCGCGCGCTCAAAACCACCCTCACTAATCACGACGGCCGCTGCGACGAGCCGCTGCTCGAAGGCGACGCGCTCGTCGTGGGCGAGTACGAGCTCGTGTTCGGCGCGGGCGACTACTTCGCCTCGCTCGGCACTAAGGTGCCGGAGCCGCGCTTCGTCGATCGCGTGGTGCTGCGCTTCGGCGTCGCCGATGCCAACGCGCACTATCACGTGCCGCTGCTGGTGTCGCCGTTTTCGTACAGCACGTATCGGGGCAGCTAGGCCGCCTCGATGCCAGGCACAAGCGCCCCGCGATACCCATAACAACCCGCGCGCGGCGTCGTTTACCCCGCAGTCGGCGCGATGACCGGCGAGCTCGACCGTCATCGCGCGCACAACGAATCAGAAGTGGAGGAGAGTTTCATGGAAGGCTTTATCACTGACTGGTTGAACCTTGCGATTCGCTGGTTCCACGTCGTCGCCGCCATTGCATGGATCGGCGAATCGTTCTATTTCGTCGCGCTCGACAACAGCCTGAAACCGCCGACCGATCCGAACCAGCGCCGCCGCGGCGTGTTCGGCGAGTTGTGGCACGTGCATGGCGGCGGCTTCTACAACATGCAGAAGTACACGGTCGCGCCGCCCGAAATGCCCGACGACCTGCACTGGTCGAAGTGGCCTTCTTACACGACGTGGTTGTCGGGCTTTGGTCTCTTCACCGTGCTGTATCTGTTCTCGCCGAGCACCTATCTGATCGACAGGAACGTGCTCGACATGGGGCCGGTCGTCGCCGTCGCGTCCGCGATCGGTTTCCTCGCGGCCGGCTGGATCGTCTACGACTCGCTGTGCCGCATTCTCGGCACGCGCGACAAGCTGCTCGGCGTCTGCGTCGGCGCCTACGTGCTGATCGCGGCGTACCTCGCCTGTCATATCTTCGCGGGCCGCGCGGCGTATCTGATCATGGGCGCGATGCTCGCGACGATCATGTCGGCCAACGTGTTCTTCGTGATCATTCCAGGCCAGCGCAAGATGGTCGCCGCGATGCTGAAGGGCGACACGCCGAATCCGATCTACGGCAAGCGCGGCAAGCAGCGCTCGGTGCACAACACGTATTTCACGCTGCCGGTCGTGTTCGCGATGCTGTCGAACCACTACGCGATGACCTACACGCATCCGTACAACTGGGCGGTGCTCGTCGTCATCATGCTGGCCGGCGCGCTGATCCGTCAGTTCTTCGTGATGCGCCATCGCGGCCAGGTCCTGTGGTATCTGCCGCTCGTCGGCGTCGCGCTGATGTGCACCGCGCTCGTGTGGACCATGCCGCGACCGGTAGTACCGCAAGCGCAGGCCGCCAACGCGCCGACGCTGAAGGTCGCCGACATCGCGCCGGTGCTGCAGCAGCGCTGCGTGGCCTGCCACTCCGCGCATCCGACGATGATGGGCAGCGCGCCGGCCGGCGTGCTGATGGATACGCCCGACGAAATCTCGCAGAACGCGCAGCGCATTTACCAGCAGGCGGTCACGTTGAAGGCGATGCCGCTGGGCAACGTCACGCATATGACCGACGACGAGCGGATGAAAATCGCCGCGTGGTTCGAAGGCGGTGCGGCGAAGTAAGGGTGTCGGTCTGGACCACGGCTCCGGCGTCGCGGTAGAGGCTGGAATCTGAAGCGGGCTTGTCGCGTGAGCGGCAAGCCCGTTGTCGTTTTGGGATGGCGGCGTGTGCAGTCAGGCGGATCGCTCCATCATTTTGTGTCCCTTCGGCTACAAAAATCATCGAAATGCGTAAAATGTAGCCCTGAAGGCACAAAACCAAATGATCTTTTTGTACCTCGTGGGCTACAATACATCTCAGATTCGCTGAATTTGACGCCCTGAGGCTACAAATGACCCATCTCGCCGATATCTCGGACATGCTCAAAGCCGTACGACGCGACAGCAAGCTATCGCAGGAAGAACTGGCGCGCCGCGCGGGCGTTGCCCGCACGACCGTCGCGCGCATGGAGACGCTCGCCAGAAACGATATGAGCGTGTCCGTGCTCGTGCGCCTGCTCGAAGCCGCCGGTTACGACCTCAAGTTCGTCGCGCACGGGCATGGGCGCACGCTCGAAGACATCCTCGCTGAGCAGCGCCGCCCGGACGCGCAGCCATGAAGCTCGACGTTCAGGTACTAGGCAAAAGCGTCGCCACGTTGTTTCGCGAGCGCGACGACTACGTCCTCAAATACAACCGCGACGCGAGTTCGGCCGACTTCGTCAGTCTGACGATGCCGGTGCGCGAAGAGGCCTGGCGCTGGCCGCGCGACCTGCATCCGTTTTTCCGGCAAAACCTGCCCGAGGGCTATCTGCTGAATCTGATCCGCGAGCAATTCGGGCCGCTGCTCGATGGAACCGATCTCTCGCTGCTCGCCGTCGTGGGCTCGATGGGCATTGGCCGGGTCACCGTCACGCCCGAAGGTGTCGCGCCGGGCACCGAACTCCAGGCGCTCGACGTTCAGCACATCCTGCACGGCGACAACTCCGCCGAGCATTTCGCGCAACTCGTCCGTGAATACGCGCGAGCGGCTATTTCGGGCGTCGTGCCCAAGTTCATCGCGCCCGAGGCGCAGCCGTCCGCCGCGTCGACACCGTTGCAGCTCGGCAAGCCGACGCTTCGAACGAGCCGTCACATCGTCAAGGGTTCGGACGACAACACGCCCTTTCTCGGTTTCAACGAGTTCTATTCGATGCGTGTGCTCGAGCGGCTGGGAGTCGCGCCCGTCGCACGCACGCAGATGTCGGACGATGGCCGTGCGCTGATCGTCGAGCGCTTCGATGTCGACGCGCAAGGATTACCGGCGTACGGCGTGGAAGACCTGTGCGGCCTGCTCGGCCTGCCGCCGCACGAAAAATACAATTCGACCAGCGAGAAAATGCTCAACGCGGCCAGAGCGTATCTGCTCGATCGCGACACCATGCGGGTGCAACTCCAGCAGCTCGGCTGGCAACTGCTGACGAACTACGTCGTGCGCAACGCGGACTGCCACACCAAGAACGTCGCCCTGTTCTATACGTCGGTCGACGATGTGGCGTTCACGCCCGTCTACGATGTCGTGACGACGCAGGCTTATCCACGCTTCGCAGCCAATCCGCCAGGCTTGCCGATCGACGGCCGCAAAACCTGGGCGGCCGGTAAGACGCTGGAACGATTTTTCAACACGCGCATGGGCATCGCGCCGCGGCAATACTCGCAGATGGTCGAAGCGCTGTGCGACTCGGCTGTCGACGTCGGCCATGAGTTGCTCGAAGCAGCACGCAACCAACCACAGTGGCGCACGGTCGCCAAACAGATGCTGCACGCGTGGGACGACGGCATGACGGCGCTGCGCTCGCCGAAGAAAAGCCCGCAATTCAAGGGGCTCAAGCCCGCGATCGAAGCAGCGGGATTTTCGGCGCCTGAGCCGCCCGAACGGTCAAGAGAGGTCATCGGGCATTCGCCGCTGCTTGGCAGGCGAAACTGATCGCTACCCATGCAAAAAGCCCGCGACGTAACCTGCGTCGCGGGCATTTTTTCAACCACAGCGCTACCGGCTACCCGGCAGCTGCCTTGCCATCAAACCGCCACGGCGCTCAACGCATCTTCCGTGAGCCACAGCGACTCCGCCAGATCCTGCTCATTCAGATTGAGCCCGTCCCCGCCACGATCGACGACGACGAAGTCGCTCACCTCGCCCAACGCGATCAGCGGATGGTGCCACACGCCTTTCGCGTAGTTGACGCCCTGCCAGCCGCTCGTCACGAACGCGCGGATCGTCGTCGCGTCGAGCTCGCCCGCGGGCGCGACGACGACCAGATACGGCTTGTCGTTCAGCGGCACGAACGCCTGGCTGCCAAGCGGATGACGCTCGAGCATCTTCACTTCGAACGGCAGCGTGCGCGGCTGGCCACGAAACAGATTGACGAGCGTGCGGCCGTGCTCGTCGGTCACGTCGACTTTCGCGAGGTCGTGATAGCGGGTCGTCGTGCCGAGGTTGATCGGAATCTGCTTCGCGCCTTCGAGTTCGATCACGTCGCCGAATGCGGCGAATGCTTCCTTCGTCAGCGGTTCGATCGCGAGCGTTTTCATTCGAGCGTGCCCCACAGACGCAGACGCGACACGCCGCCGTCCGGATAGATGTTGAAGCGCACATGCGTGACGGGCCCGAGCGCCGCGATCTCGCTTTCGAAGAAATGCTGCTTGTCCATCTGCAGTTTCTGCTCGCCGAGCAGCACCGGCCAGAACATCGCCTGCGTGACGAGCGAGCTGTCGGTGCCGCCCTTCACGTACGCGGCCTGGATCGAGCAGCGATCCGGATAGTTGCCCTTGAAGTGCGCGGTGTCGACTTCGATCTTGCGGATCACGCCCGGCTGCGCGAGCGCGATGATCGCCCAGTCGTTACCCGGCTCGCGACGACGACGGGTTTCCCAGCCGTCGCCCATGTTGACGCCGCGGCCCGGCATCAGCAGCGTCGAGGCTGAGCCGAAGTGCTGGTTGTTCGCGCCGACCAGATACGCGCCGTTTTCCATCGCGGCGAGATCGAACTGCTCGGTGCGGCTCGCGCCAGCCCAGTCGACCTGCGGTTGACCATACACACGCAGACGCGCGATGCCGCCGTCGGGATAGATGTTCACGCGCAGATGCGTGTACGCGTTCGCGTCGCCAACTTCGAGGTAGTGGTGGTTATTGCCCTGCAACGTGGTCGAGGGCACGATCTCGGTCCATTGCGTCGACTGGTTCGGCTCGCCAGCCACGACGTGCGCCGCTTCCACCGACGCCGCCGGCGGGAAGTTGCCGGTGAAGTGGCTCGTGTCGAGGTCGAGTCCCTTGATCACGCCCGGCCGCGCGAGTTTAACGATGCACCAGTCGTAGCCGGTCGTGCGCTTGCGGCGCGTTTCCCAGCCGTCCATCCACTTGCCGTTGTTGTCGTACTTGCCCGGAATGAAGACGGCCGGTTCCGGATTCAGCATGCGGTCCTTCGGCGCGAAGAATTCGTCGCTGGCCTCGAGCGCCTGCGCGCCCAGACGCGGATCCGCCAGATTCACGTAGCGGCGCGTGAATTCCGGTGCGTTGGGGTCGAGAATCGGAAGTGCCATCTTTGTCGTCCTTGATATCGATTGGTGCGGGAAAAACGTTGCGGCTCGCTGCCTGACGCGATGCGCGTCACGCGACGATCAGGTCGTCGAGCCGCAAACGTGCGATGCGATAGATCTGATCGAGGCTCGCGCGCATTTCGTCGGCGCGGCTATTGTTCACGCGCGATTCGAAGTTCGCGATGATGCCGTGGCGGTCATAGCCGCGCACCGCGAGAATGAACGGGAAGCCGAATTTCTCGCGATACGCGTGATTGAGCGCAAGCAGCTTGTCGAACTCTTCCTGCGTGCATTGCGCGAGGCCCGCGCCGCTTTGCTCGCGCGTCGATTCGGCGGTCAGCTCGCCGCGTACCGCGGCCTTGCCGGCCAATTCCGGGTGCGCATTGATTAGCGCAAGCTGCCTGTCCTCGGCCGAGGTTTCGACGATCTGCGACATCCTGCGATGCAGTTCGTCGATGCTCGCGAACGGTCGCTCGCGCGCCGCGATTTCGGCGACCCACGGCGAGTGCTCGAAGATGCCCGACAGCGCCGCGACGAACGCGTCGGTCGAGATGCTGTTGAGTTGGTCCAGGGTGTATTGCATCGCCTTCATGCCGCAGCCTCGCGGTTGTCTTGTTGGTAAGGATGTGTCTCGTGCCAGTGCCGTGCGATATCGACGCGCCGCGACACCCACACGCGATCGTGCTGTTCGATGTGATCGAGAAAGCGCTGCAGCGCCCGCAAGCGCCCGGGGCGTCCGAGCAGCCGGCAGTGCATGCCGATCGACAGCATCTTCGGCACTTCGTCGCCCTCCTCGTACAGCACGTCGAACGCGTCGCGCAGGTAGGTGAAGAAGTGGTCCGCGGTATTGAAGCCTTGCGGGGTGGCGAAGCGCATGTCGTTGGTGTCGAGCGTGTACGGCACGATCAGTTGCGGCACGGTCTTGCCGCCCGATACTTCGACGTCCATCCAGAACGGCAGGTCGTCGCCGTAGTAGTCGGAGTCGTACAGCAAGCCGCCGTGTTCGGCGACCAGCCGATGCGTGTTCGGACTGTCGCGGCCGGTGTACCAGCCGAGCGGCCGCACGCCGGTCACACGCTCGATCGCCTGCATGCCGAGGCGCATATGCTCCGCCTCTTGCTCCGGCGACATGTCCTGATAGTGAATCCAGCGATAGCCGTGGCACGCGATCTCATGCCCGAGCTCGACGAACGCCTGCGCAACGTCGGGATTCCGTTCGATCGCCATGCCGACGCCGAACACCGTCAGCGGCAGGTCGCGCTTTTCGAACTCGCGCAGGATGCGCCACACCCCCGCGCGCGAGCCGTATTCGTAGATCGACTCCATGCTCATGTGCCGCGCCGGATACGCGGCCGCGCCGACGATCTCTGAGAGAAACTGCTCGGAAGCCGGATCGCCGTGCAGCACGCAGTTCTCGCCGCCCTCTTCGTAATTGAGGACGAATTGCACCGCGATGCGCGCTCGCCCGGGCCAGTTCGCATGCACCGGGTGGCGGCCGTAGCCGATCAGATCGCGTGGGTAGTTCGGGTCGAATGGCATGGTTTGACGGATGCGTAGTGACGGGACCTGGAATT
Source organism: Paraburkholderia sp. (assembly GCA_036264535.1). Taxonomy (GTDB): domain Bacteria; phylum Pseudomonadota; class Gammaproteobacteria; order Burkholderiales; family Burkholderiaceae; genus Paraburkholderia. The sequence continues at coordinate 13,674 of DATAQT010000133.1, forward strand.
CGCGTGAAGCTCGGGCTCGAAACCCTTGGGCAGCCTTGCCGGGATCGGCCCGTGCAAGCGCCCGAACGGCGGCTTCAGCGGCGGCCGAGCCGCCGCACCGAGTTGAGCCAGTGTAGCGAAAACACCCCGCTGCGCCCATACAGCCGGGCAGATAGTGCGTGTTACAGCGAGTGTATGTGCGACTCCGCCGAATCGGCGTTTACCCGCGGTGCGCCGGGGCTGAACGACGCGAGCGCGCCGTCGTAGCGCTTCGCGAGCGGCCGCGCGTAGTCGCCGCGCTTGGCCGTCGCGAGACGCAGCGCGACCAGTGCCTCGGTCCATTTGACGGCCGCCGTCACGCCTTCGATCACCGGCGCGCCAAGCGCGTCCTCGATCTCCGCGCACAGCTCGGCCATGCCCGCGCAACCGAGCACGATCGCGTCCGAGCCGTCCTCGGCAAGCGCACGCCGGCATTCGTCGAGGATGACGCGGCGCGCCGCCGAGCCCGGCTTGTCGAGATCGAGTACGGCGACGTCGGTCGCACGCACGTTGCGGCAGAAGCGCTTCATACCGTAGCGCTCGGCCAGATGCCAGGCCATGCCGCAGGTGCGCGCGAGCGTCGTCACGACCGAGAAGCCGGGAGCGAGCACGCTCGCGGCGTGCATCGCCGCCTCGGCGATGCCGATCACCGGGCCGCGCGCGAGCTCGCGTGCCGCGTAGAGGCCGGGGTCGCCGAAGCATGCGATCACGTAGCCGTCGCAGCCTTCCCGCTCGCCCGCCGCGACTTCGGCGAGCAGACCGGGCGTGGCGAGCGCTTCGTCGTAGTAGCCTTCGATCGACGGCGGGCCCATCGTCGGATTGACGGCGATCACTTCGGTGCCGGGCGCGGCGACTTCGCGCGCGCAGCGCCCCATCGCCTCGGTCATGCGGCGCGTCGTGTTCGGATTGATCAGTTTGATACGCATGGCAACTCCTGTTCGACTCGTTATTGCAGCGGCGAAAGCCCATGAAACTCAGCGGGTGAGCAGCCGATAGAACAGCGCGCCGAGTCCCGCGCCGATGAACCACGAGAAATTCGCGCAGCCGTCGAGCCCCGGCACCATCACGCAGATCACCGCGATCAGCGCGGCCGGCAGCAACGCGGCCACCGCGCGATAGTTGACGCCGTTGCGATACCAGTACGAGCCGCTCGGCGCGACCGTGTACAGATCGTCGAGCACGATCTTCTGACGCTTCACGAGGTAGAAGTCGACGATCAGGACACCGTACAGAGGTCCAATGAAGCTGCCGAGCACGTCGAGCGTGTAGTGGATCACGGCCGGATTGTTGAACAGGTTCCACGGCGTGATGAAGATCGACGCGACCGCCGCGAGCATGCCGCCCGCGCGCCAGCTGATCAGGCGCGGGGCGACGTTCGAGAAGTCGAAGGCCGGCGACACGAAGTTCGCGACGATGTTGATCCCGATCGTTGCGATCGTGAAGGTCAGCGCGCCGAGAATCACCGCCATCGGATAGTCGATGCGTCCCACCGTTTCGACCGGGTCCGTGATCAGCTCGCCGAACACCGGCAGCGTGGCCGCGGTCGTGATCACCGTGACGAGCGAGAACGCGAGGAAGTTGACCGGCAAGCCCCAGAAGTTGCCGCGCTTGACGCTGCGAAAGCTCTTGCCGTAGCGCGAGAAGTCACCGAAATTCAGCATCGGTCCGGAGAAGTACGACACCACCAGCGAGATCGCCGTGATCATCACCGGCACCACTTCCATGCCGTGATATTTGACGCCGCCCAGGTTGATGCCGATGTTGCGCCAACCCGCGCGATACACCATGTAGCCCGCGAGAATGAACATCACGACGTACACGGCCGGCCCCGCGAAGTCGATGAACTTCTTGATGGTCTCCATGCCGTGCCAGAACACCAGCGCCTGCAATACCCACAGCAGCATGAAGCCGGCCCAGCCGATCGTCGATAGTCCGAACAGGCCGTGTCGATGCACGTCCGCATAGGGCAACAATTGCGGCACGAACTTCAGCACGACGATCACGAGCGCGCTTGACGCGAGATAGGTCTGGATGCCATACCACGCGACCGCGATCAGGCCGCGGATCACCGCGGGAACATTCGCGCCGAGCACACCGAAGGTCGCGCGGCACGCGACCGGATACGGCACGCCGTTCAGCTGGCTCGGCTTAGCGATCAGGTTGCACAGCACGTTCACGAGCGTGATGCCGACGAGCAGCGAGACCAGCACCTGCCAGCTCGTCAGGCCGAGCGCAAAGAGACTCCCCGCGAACACATAGCCGCCGACGCTATGCACGTCCGACATCCAGAACGCGAAGATGTTGTACGCGGTCCAGTTCTGCGCGCGCAGCGGCGCGAGGTCCTCGTTGTAGAGCCGCTCGCTGTAGCCGGCTGGCATCGATGGATCGGCTTGCGTCGTACCGTCCGGGTAGTTGGAGATGGGTTGACTGCCTGGCGCTGCACTGAACTGAGCCATGATTCCTCCTTTGGATAGGGACCATCGATAAAGCATCGACGGACATTGCATCGGCCATGCCAGTTGCTCGCTTCCCGCCTGCGTGGGTCGAGGAAGTCGGCGCCATGGTCCCGGGCCGTGCCGCGCGTGTCTCCGTACTGACGTACTTGTGGTTGTCGCATCGCCAGCCGCCGCGGATCTCCGGCGATGCGTCGCTACCCGTGGTCCGTCGTCTTGCGACGGACGTGCGTGTTCAGGCCGGCGGCGCTCGCGCGAGGCCGGCCTGCCGTGCATCGATTAGTTCAGTTCAATTCAGTGCGGCGCGCACCACGAACGGGCGCTCGCCTGCCGCTTGCCTCAGCCTGGGGTGGAGTCGGCTGCGACTGTCTACGAGGATGTTTCTTTCGACGCGAGCGCGCCGAATACTTCATGCAGATCCGCTGCCCCGCGCGCGGGGCGGTCCAGCATCTTCAACTCGACGCTTTGCAGATGGCGCGACATCAGCGCGGCCGCCTGCTTCGCATCGCCGGCGTCGAGCGCGGCGAGAATCGCTTCGTGGTCCTCGAACGAGCACGGGCTGCGTCCGAGCGATTCGTACAGCGCGGAAATCAGCGTCGAGCGCGCGACCAGGCCGTTCAGGCAATCGCACAGCACCGCGTTGCCGGTCAGGTCCGCGAGCTCGGTATGAAACTCGCCCGACAAACGGATCCACGCCGGAAAATCCCGCGTTTCGAACGCTTTGCGCTCCCGGCCGATCATGCTGCCGATGTTTTTCAGGCGCCGCATGCCGTGTCCGCTACAGATCTTTTCGACGACGGCCAGCTCGATGATGCGGCGCATTTCGAACACCTCGTGCACCTCCTGCAACGACGGACTCGCGACGAACGCGCCGCGATTCGGCTCGAGATCGACGAGCCGCTCACCCGCCAGCTGCGACAGTGCCTGCCGGATCGAACCGCGCTTCACACCGAATACTTCGCACAGCTGAGCTTCGGTGAGTTTCGCGCCGGGTGCCAGCCGGTGCTCGAGGATCGCCGCGCGGATGCGCTCGGCGATTGCTTCGGGCTTCGAACTGTTCGCGACTGATTCGGTGTCGGACATGATGTGCGTCTCGGTATGTTGGTCATCATAGGACGGACACAAAGATTGTCAACAATTTTTGCGTCGATTTTCGACAGTTTTCGTGCTGCGGCGCCGCAGATTTTCCCGGGAGCCAAGCTGGGTGGCTGTCTGGTGGGAATCTTACCCTTTTGATTGATGCGAAGCCGATTGCTGGTAGCGTGTTTTTTGTCAACAAAAACTGAAAACATTGGCGGCGGGCGTGTGAGGCGGTTGGCCGCCAAACCTTGGCGGTTAGTTGCGTTTTTATACCCTAAAAAAGCGGACGATCCGCCCGCCTCTCCCCCGCCCACGCACGCTTCAGCCAAGGCTTGGATAGCCGGATGCCGTCAGCTTGAACCCGTGCGCGTTGGCGACCAGATGCGCGTCGGCACCGACCGGCAGCGTCACCATGTTGTGAACGTGCC
>DATAQT010000150.1:0-11070 GCA_036264535.1 Paraburkholderia sp.
GCGGCCACCTTCAGCGACAGCAGCGGATCGGCGCGCGTGCGGCCGAGGTTGATCGCCGCGATCGGCTTGCCCTGGCGCTGCGCCCAAACGCAGAAGCGGTAGCCGGAATACACCATCAGCGACGAGCCGGCCACGAGCACCGCGTCGGCCGCGTCGAGCGCATGTGACGCCGCGTCGACGCGCGCCTTCGGCACGTTCTCGCCGAAGAACACCACCGACGGCTTCAGCAGCCCGCCGCAATTCGAGCACGCCGGCACGCGAAAGCCGCCGAGATCGTGCCACTCCAGATGCGCGTCGCCATCGGCGGCGGCTTCGGCCGTGACGTCGAGCAGCGCGGGGTTATCGGCTTCGAGCGTCTGCTGGATCGAGGCGCGTGCATGTTGCGTGCCGCAGTCGAGACAGCTCACGCCGTCGATGCCACCATGCAGCTCGATCACGTCGCGGCTACCCGCACGCTGATGCAAACCGTCGACGTTCTGCGTGACCAGCGTCGGCACGTGACCGGCCGCTTCGAGCCGCGCGAGCGCGACATGCGCGGCATTCGGCTGCGCGCGCGCGACGAGCGGCCAGCCGACCATGCTGCGCGCCCAGTAGCGCTGCCGCATCGCGAGCGTGCCGAGAAACTCCTGCAGCGTGATCGGCGGCGAGCGCTTCCATGCGCCGTTGTCATCGCGATAGCCGTGGATGCCGGAGTCGGTGCTGATGCCCGCGCCGGTCAGCACGAACAGGCGCGGATGACGCTGCACGAAGCGATGCAGATCGTCGAGCGTGTGCGAGTCGGCGAGGGGTTCGGTCGGCGTGAGCTGAAGGTCGGTCATGACGGGGGACGATGGAGTGCGTACGCGCATCAGCGACGTGGGCGCGGTTTGCCGCGTGACGGTGTCGAGCGGGGCGCGGCGGCTTGCGGCTGCGACTTCGCGCCCTGCGGGTCTGCCTGCCGCGCCGGCCTCGCCTGCCGCTTCTTCCACACGGCCAGCGCGACCTCGTAACGCTCGAGCGCTTCGTCGTACAGATCGAACACGCACTGCGTGCAGCCGCTATGACAGCAATCGTCGAGATCGGGCCGCACCGGAGGCTGCGGCGGCGGGTCGTCGCGGGGTGTGGCTCGGGGCACGGCGCGTGGCTTTGGCGTGGAAAACGACGGAGCGCTCAGTATAAGTTGAACGCGCCCGCCCCGCTCCCGGCTGCTGGATGATGTGGCGCGCCCGCTAAGGCGCGCCCGCTCAACCGCGCCCGACGAACGGCATCTTGCTCGCCATGATCGTCATGAACTGCACGTTCGCCGACAACGGCAGGCTCGCCATATGCAGCACCGCGTCGGCGACGTGCTGCACGTCCATCAGCGGCTCGACCGCGATCTCGCCGTTCGCCTGCGGCACGCCACGCGCCATCCGCGCGGCCATCTCGGTCCCCGCGTTGCCGATGTCGATCTGCCCGCACACGATGTCGTATTTGCGGCCGTCAAGCGACACCGCTTTCGTCAGGCCGGTAATGGCGTGCTTGGTCGCCGTGTACGCGGCGCTGTTCGGGCGCGGCGCGTGCGCGGAGATCGAGCCGTTGTTGATGATGCGGCCACCGCGCGGATTCTGCGTCTTCATCAGGCCGAACGCCGCGCGCGTGCACAGGAACACGCCGTTCAGATTGGTGTCGACGATCGAGCGCCATTCGTCGATGCTCACTTCGTCGAGATCGACCGGCGAGCCGTTGCGTCCCGCGTTGTTGAACAGCACGTCGAGCCGGCCAAAGCGCGCGCGGATCGTATCGAACAGCGCGGCGACGCTGTCGGCGTCGGTCACGTCGCACGACACCGCGAGCACCTCGCCGCGCAGCGCCTGCGCTTCTTGCGCGACCGCGTCGAGCGCGACCTGGCGGCGTCCGGCGAGCACCACGCTATAGCCATGCTCCGCGAGCTTGAGCGCGCAGGCGCGGCCGATGCCGCTGCCCGCGCCCGTCACCAGCGCCACTTTTCCGTTTCCTGTTTCGGACATCGCGTATCTCCGGTTGTGTAGGTTCGCGGCGCACACTTTTCGCGCTGACCGGTTCGATCGCCATCGACACGCGCGCCGCTTTTCGCCCCGCACCATACAACAGCGGATCGGCAAAACGCAAACCGCGCGAGGTCTTTCAGCACGCTTTCATCGAGCACGTAGCCGGCGGGCGCGTCACGTCGACGAGCGCAACAATGGTATCGTTCGCGGCTGCGCATTGCGCACGATTCACAGCCTTCCAGCGATGAAGGAAGGCGCACTGGAAGCACGTTGATGAATGAATGCCCGAACCCGCCGCGCCGCTGGCCGCGTACCGGCAACTCCGCACTACTGAACGGCACGATCGGCTGGCACGTAATCGTGCTGATCGGCGTGGCTGTCGCCCCCGCCGCGTGGCCGTGGTGGCTCGCCGCGATCCTCGCGAACCACGCGCTCTTCACGATCACCGGACTGTTGCCGCGCACGACGCTGCTCGGCCCCAACTGGACCCGCCTGCCCGCGAGCCCGCGCAACGCGAATGCGATCGCACTGACCATCGACGACGGCCCCGATCCCGTCGTCACGCCACAAGTGCTCGATCTGCTCGACGCATTCGAGGTGCGCGCGACGTTCTTCTGTATCGGCACCCAGGTCGAGCGTTATCCGCAGCTCGCGCGCGAGATCGTCGCGCGCGGCCATGCGCTCGAAAATCATTCGCAGGTGCACGAGCACACATTTTCGCTTACGTTTCCGCGCGCGTTGACGCGCGAGATCGCCACCGCGCAACGCACGCTCGAAACCGTCAGCGGCGCGCGGCCGATGTTCTTCCGCGCGCCCGCGGGCCTGCGCAACCTGTTTCTGGAGCCGGTGCTGCGCAAGCTCGATCTGCGTCTCGCGGCATGGACGCGGCGTGGCTACGATACGCGCGAACGCGACCCTCACGTGGTCGCGCGACGGCTGCTCGACGGCCTCGCCGCGCGCGACATCCTGTTGCTGCACGATGGCAATGCCGCGCTGACGATCGAAGGCCAGCCGCTGATTCTCGCGGTACTGCCGCGCGTGATCGAAGCGGCGCGCGAGCGCAATCTGCGCTTCGTCACGCTGCGCGAAGCGCGCGTCGATGCGTGACGATGCGCGCGAGGTAGCGCCGCGTGCATGCAGCGCTACACGCGGAAATCCGCGGCCATGTCCTCGTCGCTACGGGCTTCGAGCTTGCCGCTGCGGCATGCTTTGAGGAACACGTCGTAGTCGCGCTCGACCTGATCCGCGTAGGCCATTGAGTAGCCGCTCAGCGCTTCGGCGAACTGATCGCCGCGGCCGATGTACGCGCTGATCTCGATCGCCTGGCTGCTCGCCTTCGCATGCGCGCGCGCCATGACCCAGCCGCATAGCCGCGCGTAGCCTTCGAGCAGCTCGCTGTCGAACAGCTCGATATTCGCGGACAGCTTCATGTCGCGCAGCTGGCGGAAATAGAAATGCCGCCCGAACGGTCCCGTCGCCCAACCCAGGAAGATGTCGCTCGCGGCCTGCAGCATGCGCTGTCCTTGCACGACGCGCTCGCCCTGATGCTTGAGCGCCGGCGACTTGTAGAACTGCGCGATGACCGACGGCCGCGCCTCCTTCACCTGCACGAACAACGGCTTGCCCGCGTGATCGACGAGCAGGACGACGAGACAACGCGTGCCGACGCTGCCGACGCCGACCACCTTGAACACGATGTCATGTCTCGAGAAGTGATCGAGCAGTTCGCGCCGGTCGTGCGATAGCGTCTTGCGGTACTCGTTCCACACCTGCTCGACCATTTTGTCGACGTTTCCGGTTCGGTAGGTTTCGGTTTCCTCGGCCGTAAACAGCGAGTTCGCACCGAGCACGTGAAACAGCGCGGGCGGCGCGTCCTGGATCTTCCAATGGGTGCCGTCGAACGAGGCCATTTTCTCAAGCAGGTTTTCATGCGTGCGGGTCGCGGCCTTTTCCATGCCGCGACGCACCGCGCGGCGGGCCTCGGGCGTCAGCGCGATCTCGGCCATGCGGTCGAACGTGATGCGTTCGTACCACAGGTCGAGCGCGCCGAGCTGCGCATATTGCGCAATGCGATCGCGATACGAGCCGACCGCGGTCATCACGAGAGTCTCGGCGGTGCCGCGGCTCAGGCGCATATGGCGCGCGGCCACGACGAGGCTCGCGCACAGCCGCTTCAGGTCCCATTCGAACGGGCCGATCGAGACTTCGTCGAAGTCGTTAAGGTCGAACACCAGTTGCCGCTCGGGCGTCGCGAAGCCGCCGAAATTCATCAGATGGCCGTCGCCGCAGATCGGCATGCTGAGGCCGGTGTCGTGGACCTTGCTCAGATCGTGCGCCTGCAGAATCGCGCTGCCCCGAAAGAACGTGAACGGCGACACGGCCATGCGCCCATAGCGCAGCGGCACCAGATTCTCGACGCGCTCCGCGCTGCTCTGTCTGAGCAGTTCGATCGGATCGCGGTGCAACTCGCCGACCGCGCGATGGCTCGAGCGTTTCGAGTGCTCACGCGCGGCGCGGCCGCGCGCTTCCCGTTCGGCAATGGTGCTGGCTTTCATGCTTCTTCTCCGTTTTGCGAGTCTTGAACCGGCGATGACAGAGACTGCTTGCCGCGCGTGGCGTCGGATAAACCGGGAACTGCACTCGCGATCATAACGGGTCGAAACAGAAGATCGGTAAAAATGTTCTGGCGCTTTGCGCAAACCGCGCTTCGCGTCGGAACGCATCAAAAGCGGCCAAACTTACCGAGCCACTCACTCACAAACTAACCGTTTGGTGAAAATTTCAATTTCGGCGCGCCAGACACTTCAGCAACCGCGAATCGCGCCGTATACCCATCCATGCAGGATTTTTATGACGCACGAATAGCCCTTGAAAAATGGCCTGTTCTGCCCCGCGAACGAACGTGCGTCGCGCGAAGAAAAACGGAGAGAGCATGTTTGTCGCAATCGGCTGGATCTTGGTAATCGGTTCCGTGATCGGAAGTTTTATTGGCGTCGGCGGACATCTGCCGGCACTCATACAACCGTTCGAACTACTGTGTATTTTCGGTGCGGCGATCGGCGCGTTCGTCGTCAGCAATCCGACCTCGACGCTGAAGAAAACCATCAAGGCGCTGCCGTCGTGCTTCAAGGGCGGCGGCTATACGAAAGAGAAATATCTGGAGCTGATCGCACTGCTGTACGAACTGCTGCAAAAGGCGCGCAAGGAAGGGGTGATGTCGCTCGAAAGCGACGTCGCCAACCCCGAAGAAAGCGTGATTTTCCAGAAGTATTCGCACGTGCTGGAGGATCACCACCTGCTCGATTTCATCGTCGACTATCTGCGCATGATGTCGGGCGGCAACGTCAACGTGCACGAAATGCAGGACCTGATGGACGAGGAACTGGCCACCCATCACGCGGAAGCGTCGGTAGCGGCCAACGCGATCCAGAAGATGGCCGACGGCCTGCCCGCGTTCGGGATCGTCGCGGCGGTGATGGGCGTCGTGCACACGATGGGCTCGGTCGGCGCGCCGCCCGCCGTGCTCGGCGAAATGATCGCGGGCGCGCTGGTCGGCACCTTCCTCGGCATTCTGCTCGCGTATGGCTTCATCGGGCCCGTCGCCGACCTGCTGAATGCGAAGGGCCGCGCCGCAGCGAAGCCGTATCAGTGCGTGAAGGCGGTGCTGCTCGCTTCGCTGTCCGGCTACGCGCCGCCGGTCGCGGTGGAATTCGGCCGCAAGGTGCTGTTCACCGCCGATCGCCCGAGCTTCCAGGAACTCGACGACGCCGTGCGCGCGACCAGGATGCCGAAATCGGCCTGACCCGGAGCGGCACGATGAGCGAAACAAGATCGCGCGCGTCGCAGGAGCGGACGCCCGCACCGGTGATCGTGCGCCGCTCGAGGAAGGGCGACGATCACGGCGGCCATCATGGCGGCGCATGGAAGATCGCCTACGCCGACTTCGTCACCGCGATGATGGCGTTCTTCCTGCTGATGTGGCTGCTCGGTTCGACGTCGAAATACGACAAGCAGGGCATCGAGGATTACTTCAACACGCCGCTGTCGAGCCTGCTCGGCGGCAACGAGGGCACGGCCGCGGCGCGGCCGAGCGTCGTGCAGGGCGGTGGGCACGACATCTCCGACACGCGGCCCGCGGTCGGCAAGAAGAGCCAGACCGAGCCGACGCCGCCGCGCGCCGCGACGCCCGCGGTCACACCGGCGGATGCGCAGCGCTTGCAGCAACTGAAAGCGAAACTCAGCGCGCTGATCGAGCAAAACCCTGCGCTGCGGGCGTTCAAGGATCAGATCCGCATTTCGATCACGAACGAGGGCCTGCGCATCGAGATCGTCGATTCGCAGAACCGGCCGATGTTCGCGTCCGGCAGCTCGAAGCCGCAGCCGTACGCGGTGACGATCCTCACGCAGATCGGCGCGGCGTTGAACGACGTGGACAACCGCGTTTCGATCGCGGGCCACACCGATGCGGTGCCGTACACGGCCGGCCCCGAAGGCTATTCGAACTGGGAGCTGTCGTCCGAACGCGCGAACGCGGCGCGCCGCGCGCTCGTCGCGGGTGGCATGCACGGCGAGAAGCTGCTGCAGGTGCGCGGCCTCGCCGATGTGCTGCCACTGAACAGCCACGTCGCCGACGAGCCGACCAACCGGCGCATCAGCATCCTCGTGCTGAACAAGGCCGCGGAAGAGGCGTTCTTTCACGACGGCGGCCGTACCATGCTCGATGAGTCGTCGCCGGCGAGCGTGGCGCTTCCGGCTGTGACGGCGGGCCTGCAATCGGCTTTGCAGCCTGCTCCACAGCCTTCCTCGCAGCCAGCCACCGGTTCTCGTAGTACACCGTAGTATTTTTCCAACGCCGGCTCGCCTGCGTGCGAAAGCCCACGCAGCCGCGCGAGCACCGCGCGTAGAATCGATCGCATGCGCTCTACCCCCGTCCAGCAGCGCGAGCCCGAGTTGCCGCTGCATACGCCCAGTGTGTCGTCGCTGACGTTGGCGGCGGTCATTGCGCTTATCGCCTGGATAGCGATTCTCGCGCAAGCCGATCTGACGATCGATCGCACGCTCGCGCGCGGGTTGACCGTGTTCGACGCGCTCGCGCGCATGAGCAGCTACCTGACCAATCTGACGGTGCTCGCCTGCGCGCTCTGCTTCACCTGCATCGCGTCCTGGAAGCAGCGTTCGCCGCTGGTGCGCTTTTTCCGGCAGCCGACCGTCGTGACCGCGGTGGTCGCGTACATGGTGTTCGTCGGCGTTGCGTATAACCTGCTGTTGCGCGGCCTATGGCCGCTATCGCCCTATCGGCGCCTGCTCAACGAGTCGCTGCACAGCGTACTGCCGATGCTCGCCGCGCTCTACTGGGTGCTGTTCGTGCCGCGCTTTCATCCGCGCTTGCGCCACGGTCTGCTGTGGCTCGTCTATCCGCTCGCGTACCTCGGCGTCACGTTCTGGCGCGGCAGCCTGTCGGACTTTTATCCGTATCCGTTCATCGACGTCGAAACGCTCGGGTTGCGCCAGGTGCTCGTCAATTCCGCGCTGCTGTTCGGCGGTTTTCTGATGCTGCTGGCCGTGTTCGTCGGGATCAATTTCAGGCGACGACGCTGACCTTACGGCGCGTTCCGTTCTGGTCGCAAACCTCGCACCGCGAGGGCGGGCGCACTTCTTGCGCCCTTTCGTCACTGACGCAGGCTGACGCCGCACCGGCGCGGCTTGCGTGACGCCCTTTGTGCAAGCGCATTGCAATCGCAGCGCTCTTGCACGTAAATATGACAACAGGAGCGATGCAGATGGATACGAATTCAGTGGAAGGCAAGGTGAAGGAAGTCGCTGGCAAGGTGCAAAGCGCGGTCGGCGACGCACTGGGCGACACCAGCGACCAGATGGCGGGCAAGGCGCGCGAATTGAGCGGCAAGGCGCAGCAGCTGTGCGCGAATACGACGAGCCTCGTGCGCGACGCGACGGCCGAAAACCCGTTCACGACGCTGGCCGTCGTCGCACTCGCCGGGTTCGTGATGGGCGCGCTTTGGTCGCGCGGCGGTCGCGACTATGACTGATTGAGGCACGGCGCCGCTCGAAAGCGCTGCTCCAAAACGCAAAATAGATGCGCAAAGCGGGCGATCCGTGCCAAACGGATCGCCCGCTGCGTCACTAGCCACTCTTCTTCTTGCGGCCCGCGCCCATATCCAGATCAATCCACGTCGGCGCGTGGTCGCTCGCGTGGGGTTCGCCACGCACCCAGCGGTCGACACCCGCATCGCGCAGACGCGGCGCGAGATCGGCGCTCAGCAGCAGATGATCGATGCGCAGCCCCGAATTCGTGTCCCAGTGGCGGCGGAAATAATCCCAGAACGTGTAGATGCGCTCGTCGCCGAAATGCGTGCGCAGCGCATCGGTCCAGCCTTGCGCGAGCAGTTTGCGATAACGCTCGCGGCTCTCCGGCTGCAGCAGCGCGTCCTTGAGCCACGAGCGAGGGTTGTAGATATCTTCGTCGGTCGGCACGACGTTGAAGTCGCCCGCGAGCACGACCGGGTGGCCGCTCTTGTAGAGTTGCGCCGCGTGCGCGATCAGATGATCGAACCACGCGAGCTTGTAATCGAACTTGGGACCCGGCTGCGGATTGCCGTTCGGCAAGTACAGACACGCGATCAGCACGCCGCCGACCGCGGCCTCGATATATCGACTATGCGTATCTTCTTCGAAACCGGGCAGACCGCGCCGCCGTTCGAGCGGCGCCTCGCCCTTCGCGAGAATCGCCACGCCGTTCCATGCGCTCTGGCCTTGCCACACGGCGCCATAACCGGCGTCGCGCAGAGCGTCGACCGGAAACGCGCTATCCACCGCCTTCAGTTCCTGCAGGCAGACGACGTCCGGCGCCTCGCGCTCGAGCCATTGCAGGAGCGCCGCCTGGCGCGAGCGGATGCCGTTGATGTTGAACGTCGCAATCCGCAGCTTATGCAGCTTCGCCATGATCGAGCCTCCCTGGCGGCCTGGTTCTGTTCCCGGTCGCGCCTATTGCGCCGCGACGTCGCACCATTCGATCGCCCACGAGCGCGCGCAGCAGATCGCATCGGCTTCGTTCTCGAAGCTGTCGATATCGCCCGAATCGTGGGACAGAAAAGCCTCGTTGCGTCGCGGCACGCGCGTGATCTTCGCGCGCGCGTAATAGACGCCGTCTTCCGCGTGACGCGCACGGCAATCGATATGGAAATGCCTGTAGTCGAATTGCATGGGCTCTCCGCTCAATGGGCAACGTTGGGCCATGAACGACGGTAGCAGCGCCCATACCCGTCCCGCCAGGCACAACGTTGGCTTTCATTGCGCATATTAGCGTGCCGTTATTGCGCAGATTGGCTTTGCGCTTGCAGCGAGTTTTTAATAACGTTGAACCTGCAACGGCATCGAAATTGCTGCGCGATGGTTTTGTTTCAACGCGATGCGTTGGACATCGACGCGTCGTCAGCCTGCATTGACCTTTCAATGGAGTCAACAGATCGTCATGACCACGCATACCGAATGTCAGGATTCCGGGGACGCTACCGCTTCAGAGCCCACGTCTGAGCCCACCTCGACGCCTTCACAACCATCGCGCCGCCGCTTCCTGCAATCGGCGGCGGCCGCCGCGACGATCGGCGCGGCGCCGCATCTGCGCGCGCAAACCCAGCCGCAGATTCCAGCCCCGCAGATTCCAGCCCCACCGCCACCGCAAAGCGTCCCCGTGCCGCCCCGCCCCGTTACGTTGACCGTCAACGGCCGCGCGTACACGCTGCAACTCGAACCGCGCGTGACGCTGCTCGACGCGTTGCGCGAATACGCGGGACTGATGGGCACGAAGAAAGGCTGCGACCGCGGTCAATGCGGCGCCTGCACGGTGCTCGTCGACGGCCGCCGCATCAACTCGTGCCTGACGCTCGCGGTCATGCATGAAGGCGAGACCATCACGACCGTCGAAGGACTCGCGAGCAACGGCGCGTTGAGTCCGCTGCAGAGCGCCTTCATCGAACACGATGCGTTCCAGTGCGGCTACTGTACGCCCGGGCAGTTGTGCTCGGCGACTGCCCTGCTCAGCGAATTCCGCAACGGCACGGCAAGCACCGTGACCGCCGACGTGCGCGCGCGCCCCGCCGCGCTCACCGACGATGAAATCCGCGAGCGCATGAGCGGCAACATCTGCCGCTGCGGCGCTTACGCGAACATCGTTGCCGCCGTGCGCGCCGCGCACGACAACGCCTGACGGAGACCGACATGGATGCGATCTCCTACGAACGCGCGAGCGACGTCGCCGGCGCGGTCCGCGCCGCACAGCAGCCGGGCGCGGTGTTTATCGGCGGCGGCACGAATCTGCTCGATCTGATGAAGGGCGGCGTCGCGCGGCCGGTCCGGCTCATCGATATCACCCACATCGGCGGCCTCGATTCGGTGACGACGCTGCCCAACGGCGGTATCCGCATCGGCGCGCTGATGCGCAACAGCGATGCGGCCAATCACGCGCTGGTGCGCGAGCAGTACCCGCTGCTGTCGCAGGCGTTTCTCGCGGGCGCGTCGGCGCAGTTGCGCAACATGGCGACGGTCGGCGGCAATCTGCTGCAGCGCACCCGCTGCGGCTACTTCTACGACACCGCGTTCACGCAATGCAACAAGCGCATGCCCGGCAGCGGCTGCGCGGCGCTCGATGGCCATAACCGCATGCACGCGATCCTCGGCGCGAGCCCGCAATGCATCGCGGTCAATCCGTCGGACATGAGCGTGGCGCTGGCCGCGCTCGATGCGCTGGTGCGCGTGAGCGGCCCCAGCGGCGAGCGCACGATCGCCTTCGCCGATTTCCACCGCCTGCCGGGCGACCGGCCCGACGTCGATACCACCTTGCAGCCCGGCGAGCTGATCACCGCGGTCGATCTGCCGCCGCCGCTTTTCAGCGCGCATTCGCACTATCTGAAAGTGCGTGACCGCGCCAGCTACGCCTTCGCGCTGGTATCGGTCGCGGCCGCGTTGCAGATGGACGGCGACCAAGTGCAGAGCGCACGCATCGCGCTCGGCGGCGTCGCCCACAAACCGTGGCGCGCGAACGCGGCCGAGCAGATGCTGAGCGGCC
>DATAQT010000152.1:0-29558 GCA_036264535.1 Paraburkholderia sp.
GCGAGCGGCGTGTCGACCGGCAGGTCAAGCTTCGCGACTTCGGCTTCGCTTTGCACGAGCAAGACCTTGCCGGGGATCTGGCCGATCGTGCCTTCCACTTCGGGATGGCCGGCGTGGCCGATCAGGATCAGCGTGCGGCCAGCGGCCACGTACTGACGGCCTTGCACGTGCACCTTGGTCACGAGCGGGCAGGTCGCGTCGAGCACGTCGAGCCCGCGAGCTTCAGCGTCACGCTCGACGGTTTGCGCGACGCCATGCGCGCTGAATATCGCGACCGCACCTTGCGGCACTTCATCGAGTTCCTCGACGAAACGCGCGCCCTTCTGGCGCAGATTGTCGACCACGTGCCGATTATGGACGATCTCGTGGCGAACATACACGGGCGCGCCGTGTTGTTGTAGCGCACGATCGACGATTTCGATTGCGCGGACAACACCCGCACAAAAGCCGCGGGGCTGAGCAAGGATGACTCGCATAAGTTGGCGAACTCCGACTAACGCGGGTTTCGAAGAAGTCGTGCAACTGACTTGATCGCCGCGCTCATCTTGTTTAGTTGACGTCTTGAGCCCTGGCGACGGGCCGGTACAGCAAAACCAAACGCGCATTCTAACGCTATCGGGGCCGCTTTGCTTTTTGGCACGGCCCGTGTGTTGGGCACTTGCCGCAGCCGCGGGGTCTTGCAGGGAACCGTGGCTGCGAGCGTTACAGCGGTGTAAGGAAAGCAGCGCGAGAATGGCTCGTAACGCGCCGGGTCACGACCTCACGCTGCACCGCCTCGGCGGAACCCTTAAACTACCGAACCTTGCTGCGCGCACGGCGCGCCGTATTACAGAATGGTTTCGAGGCGCGTTGGATGGACGTCGATCAGCACGAAAATTTTCCGATCGCGAGCGTGTTGCTGCCGAAGGCGCTGCGCACGCCTGTCGGTATTATCTACCAGGTCGTGCGCACCGCGGCCGATATCGCCGATGAAGGCGACTGGAGCGCCACCGAGCGGCACGCCCGTCTCGCGGATTTCCGCGCCGGGCTCGACGCGATCGCGCAACACCGCGCGGCGCCGGTGCATGCGCTGCTGTTCGGCAAGCTCGCTGGCGTGATCGCGCAATACAAGCTGCCGCTCGAGCCGTTCTACGATCTGCTCGACGGCTGCGCGCAGGACATCGATACGAACCGGTACGCGGATCGCGCCGCGCTCGTCGACTATTGCAGGCGCTCGGCGCATCCGGTCGGGCATCTGATGCTGCATCTGATCGGCGCCGCGACGCCCCGCAATCTCGCCGACGCCGACGCGATTTGCACGGCGTCGCAGCTGATCAGCTTCTGGCTCGACGTCGCCGCCGACTGGAAGCGTCAGCGCCTCTACCTGCCGCAGGCCGATTTGCGACGCTTCGGCGTGACCGAAGCGCAGATTGCCGATGGCGTCGTCGACGATGCGTGGCGCGCACTGATGGCGCACGAAATCGCGTTCGTGCGCGCCACGCTGGTCCGCGGCGCGCCGCTCGCGCTGCGCGTGCCGGGGCGGCTCGGCATCGAGCTGTGCGGGGCGGTGCATGCGGGCCTGCGGTTTCTCGAGCGCATCGAGCGGGCGGACTACGATGTGTTCCGCGAACGCCCCGTACTCAACCTGTTCGACTGGTGCGTGGTGGCGGCGCGCACCCTGACAATGCAACTCCAGGCGCGTCGGTGTGGCGGCGCGCTCAATCGAGGGTAATGCTTAATGGCGGCGGTCCTGTTCGTTCTTTCGTGTGTTTCCCTGCTGATCTGGTGCGTGCTGCTGTTCGCGCGCGGCGGCTTCTGGCGTGCGCGTCCCGCCGCGCCGCTCGCGATCGCGTCGCGCGACGCATGGCCGGCCGTCGCGGCCGTCGTGCCGGCGCGCAATGAAGTCGACGTGATCGCCGAGGCGGTCACCTCGCTGCTCAAGCAGGACTATCCGGGCGCGTTCCACGTGATCGTCGTCGACGATCACAGCACCGACGGCACCGCCGACGCCGCGCGTGCCGCCGCGTTGGCGCTGCAATGTCCGGAGCGCCTCACCGTGCTGAGCGCAAAGCCGTTGCCGCCGGGCTGGTCCGGCAAAGTGTGGGCGCAGTCGCAGGGCATCGAAGCGGTGCGCACGCTCGATCTGCCCGCCGGGTTCCTGTTGCTGACCGATGCCGACATCGGCCATCCCCCCGAGGCGCTGACGCAACTCGTCGCCCGTGCGGATGCCGAAAAGCGGGACCTCGTCTCGCTGATGGTCAGGCTGCGCTGCGATTCGTTCTGCGAAAAAGCGCTGATTCCGGCGTTCGTGTTCTTCTTCGCGAAGCTGTATCCGTTCGCGTGGGTCAACAATCCGCGCAACCGCACCGCGGCCGCGGCGGGCGGCTGCATGCTGGTGCGCCGCGCGGCACTCGAGGAAGCGGGCGGCATCGAGTCGATCCGTGCCGAGCTGATCGACGATTGCAGCCTCGCCGCACGCATCAAGCATCGCGGCAGCGGGCGTCATCCGATCCGGCTCGACGTAGCGGCGAAGAGCGTGTCGCTGCGTCCCTACGATAGCTGGCGCGACATCTGGAACATGATCGCGCGCACCGCGTTCACGCAACTGCGCTACTCGCCGCTGCTGCTCGCGGGCACGCTTGTCGGCATGGCGATCATCTATCTGTTGCCGCCGGTCGCGGCGTTGATCCTCGGGCCGCTCGGCTGGCCGGCCTGGCTCGCCTGGGCGGCGATGTGCTGCGCGTATGCGCCGATGCTCGTCTACTACCGGCGCTCGCCGCTGTGGGCGCCGTTTCTGCCGCTCGTGGCGCTGTTCTATGTCGGCGCGACGTTCGCGTCGGCGGTGCGTTACTGGCGCGGCAAGGGTGGGCAGTGGAAGGCGCGCGTGCAGGCGCCCATGCAGGAGCGCTGAAGACGGGCGACGGCCGGTGCCTTCGGCGCACGCTGGCGAAAAAAAAGCGGCTCTGTGAACTGAGCCGCTTTTTTTACGTCAAGCGCTTTTCATCACGCGTTCGTCAGCATCATGTACATCTGGATCACGATGTCGGGCGAGAACGTGAACGGCACCCAGCCGTGGCCGGTGTGACGCATCACCAGCAGGCGGTCGCCGTTCGATTGCTTCTGCACCGCCATGACGGGATTCTTCGTCGAGACGAATTGCCAGCCCGGCGGGATGCCTTGCGGCTGCTCCGGCGTCATCGACGCACGCGCATTCGACAGTTCCTCGACCAGCCGGCTGATCTGCTCCGGGCGCAGCGCGACGGTCTGGTTGCCGATCGTCATCGTGATTTCGTCGCGCGTGGGGCGGTTGATTTCGAGCGTCGGCTGCAATTGCGGAGCGGGCGGCTCGGCGTCCGCCGCGGTGCCCGCGGGCTGTTGCTCTGCCGCTTGTGGCGCTTGAGCCGCGTCTGCCGATACATCATGCGCGGCGTGCTCTGCCGCCGCGTCAGTGTTCGTCTCGGGAGTGTTCTCGGCCTGCGTGGCCACGACAGCCTGAATGAGCTGATCGACGCTCATTTCGAGCGCGCCGAGCTGTTCGTGAAGATTCATGCGAGGGTTCTCTTGTAGGACCCGCGATTTTACCTGCTGCGCGAGGCCTTGCATTCGTCGCGTGCGCGGGACTTGTAACAAAATGCTGACGGCGGCCGGTCAGCCCTTCAGATAACCCGCCTGGCGGAACCATTCGAGCGCATCGGCGAGACCCTCGCGATAAGGCCGCGCGCGATACCCCAACTCGCGCTGCGCCTTCGCCGAGGTGAAATACATCTTGTTCTTCGACATCTTCAACCCGTCGACGGTCACGAACGGTTCGCGTTTCGTGAATCTGGCGACCGCTTCCGCGCCCATCGCGAGCGGATACAAAGGCCAGCGCGGCAGGGCGAGCGTCGGGGCCTTGCGGCCGGTCAGCGCGGCGATATCGGCGAGCATCTGCTGCAGCGGCAGATTTTCGCCGCCGAGGATATAGCGCTGGCCGATCTTGCCGCGTTCGAGCGCGAGGAAATGACCGGCGGCGACGTCGTCGACGTGCACGAGGTTCAGCCCCGTATCGACGAATGCCGGGATCTTGCCGAGCGCCGCCTCGAGGATGATGCGCCCGGTCGGCGTCGGCTTCACGTCGCGCGGGCCGATCGGTGTCGACGGATTCACGATCACCGCGGGCAGGCCGTCCTCGGCGATCATGCGCTCGACCGCGCGTTCGGCGAGCACCTTGCTGCGCTTGTAGACGCCGATCGCCTGGTCGGCGCGAAGCGGCGAGGTCTCGTCGGCGGACTGGCCGGAGCTCGTCACCTTCAGCGTCGCGACGCTGCTCGTGTACACGATGCGCTCGACGCCTTCCTTCAGCGCCGCGCGCATCGTCGCCTCGGTGCCTTCGAGATTCGCGCGCTCGATCTCGCCCGGGTCCGGTGCCCACAGCCGATAATCAGCGGCCACGTGCAGCAGATAGCGCACGCCGCGCAGCGCGTTGCGCATCGACGCTTCGTCGCGCATGTCGCCGACGACGATTTCCGCATCGAGGGACTCGACGTTTTTGCGCGGACTCGTCGCGCGCACCAGCACGCGCACGCGGAAACCCTTGCTCTGCGCGATGCGCGCCACCGACGAGCCGACGAAGCCGGACGCGCCGGTCACGAGCACGAGATCGCGATTCTGTTCGGTCATTCTGTTTCCATTTCCTGCATGAAGGTCGACGGATTGTACGTGGCGCGCGCGAGGGGTGGGCGTAGTCGAGCACGCTCGCCGCGACGCGACTAGAATGCCGGCTTGAAAGATTGTGAGGAGAAGACGGCATGGCCCCGGATCTGGACGAGCGGATCGAAACGTATTACGCGCGGGTGCGCGGCACCGTGCAGGGCGTCGGCTTTCGCCTGGCGACCGTGCGTCAGGCGCACGCGCTGGGCATCAAGGGATGGGTCGCGAATCTCGAGGACGGCTCAGTCGAGGCGATGTTGCAAGGACCGGCCAATCAGATCGACCGGATGCTGTCGTGGCTGCGGCACGGACCGCCGGCGGCGCGAGTGGCCGAGGTGAGCGGCGAGGAGCGCGTGACGGACAAGCGTTACGAGCGCTTCGAGCAGCATTGAGCGGAAGCTGCGCGAGTAAAAAAAGCGGCGCGCCATCCAGAGGAAGGCGCGCCGCTTTTTCGTTTGAGTCGTAGGTGCCGTGCTATGCGGCTTTGTCAGCGCTTACCGCGCCACCAGCAAACTCTCCGCAAAACCCCACTCATCCTCTATCCATTGATGGCTGCACACGAAGCCGGCGCCATCGGCGATCGCGGGCAATTCTTCGGCGCGATACTTGTGGCTGCTTTCGGTCCAGATCGTCTCGCCTTCCTTCAGCGACACCGTCAGCTTCGCGGCACTCACGTGCGCCGTGATATCGCGCTTCGCGCGCAGGTGCATCTCGATGCTGCGCGCGTCCGGATTGAAGCGCGCGACGTGCTCGAACGCATCGAGCGGAAAGTCGCCGTCGAGCTCGCGGTTGATCCGCGCGAGCAGGTTCAGATTGAACGACGCGGTCACGCCGACCGCGTCGTCGTAGGCGGCGACCAGCACCGGCGTCGGTTTGATCAGATCGGTGCCGAGCAGCAGCGCGTCGCCGGGCGCGAGCATGTTGCGGATCTCGCCCAGAAAACGCGTCGCCGCGAGCCTGCCGAAGTTGCCGATCGTGCTGCCAAGAAACAGCACGAGTAAGCGGTCGCCCCGCGCGCGCTGCCGGCTCACTTCGGCGAGACCCGCCAGATAGTCGCGCTCATAACCGACGATCGAAATCCGCTCGATGTCGCCGAGTTCACGGCGGCACAACTGCAACGCACTGCGCGAAATTTCAATCGGGCAGTAGGAAGTTGGGCGCTTTTTACACAGCGCTTCGAGAATGCGCCGCGTTTTACGGCCGCTGCCGCTGCCGAGTTCGGCGACCGTCACGTCATGCGGCAAATGCTCGACGATATCGGCCGCGTGCTTCGTGAGCAGCCGCTCTTCGGCGCGCGTGACCCCATATTCGGGCAATACGGTAATCACTTCGAAAAGTGCGGAGCCGACTTCGTCGTACAGATATTTCGACGGCAGCTCTTTCTGGGGCGTGTGGGTGAGGCCGGCGTACACCTCGGCGGCGAAGGCGCGGCGCAGTTCGGAAGGCGAGTTGCTAAGCGATAGGGCTGGCTGGGTCATGCTGGCTCCAGTAGTCACATTCGATGAGCGGGATTGCTGCCGGGTGGTGGCATGCGCGATAAAACGCGGTTGAGGCATGCCGTGGGCGAGATGCGTGGGCGTCGGTTGGTGGCGGCTTCCAGGACTACGCTCGGAACTGCATTCGCCGACCCGGCTCGTGGGTGCTGCTCGTTTCGTGCCGCTGTGGCGCGGCCACAGCGTGCAAAACTTCGTAGCAAGATTCGCGCGCGAGCCGATGACGAACCGGAAACGGGATCCGCCGGCCGCGGCGCACAAAGTTATGTTCTAGCGCATTGACGCGCGATGCGCACGACTAATTGCAGTCGATTGACGGAAAAGCGCAGACCCGTTCGCGAATAACCCGTCTAGAATGCCCGTTTTCCGCCATCTGCGCCGCCTCTTCAGAACAACAACGCAGCGTCTGCCGCCTGGCCCGCGTGGCCGCCTGCTCACGAGACACCTCATTCATGACTACCACCATCGCCGCGCACCTGGGGCGCGCGGTGCAAGCCCTCGCGGCATACCGCTCCTGGACCGCGCAATGAACCACACCGACTTCAGGCGCGGCATTGCATTGACGGTCGGCGCGTCGGCGATGTTCGCATTACTGTCCGCTTACGCGACGCTGCTCAAACCGCTCTCGGGACTCGACATCTTCGCGTGGCGCATCGTGTGGACCGTGCCCGGCGCGCTGCTGCTCGTCGCGCTGCGCAGGCGTCTGCCGATTCTGCGCGCGCTCGTTGTCCAGATGATGACGCAGCCGAAGCTCGGCGCCGCGATGATCGTGGCCGCGGGCTTGCTCGGCGTGCAGCTATGGCTGTTTTTGTGGGCGCCGCTGCATGGGCGCATGCTCGAAGTATCGCTCGGCTATTTCCTGCTGCCGCTCGTGATGGTGCTGGTCGGGCGCTTCCACTATCACGAGCGAATCGACGGGCTGCAATGGCTCGCGGTCGCGTGCGCGGCGCTCGGCGTCGGGCACGAGCTGTGGGTGACTGGCGCGTTTTCGTGGCCGACGCTCGTCGTCGCGCTCGGCTATCCGCCTTATTTCGTGCTGCGTCGTCGGATCAAGCAGGATTCGCTCGCGATGCTCACCGTCGAAATGGCGCTGCTGCTGCCGGTGGCGATCGTCGTCATCGTCAGCGGCGGCTCGCTGCAAGCGATTGCCGGACGCGCGGCAATGTGGTGCTTGCTGTTGCCGGGCCTCGGCGCGTTGAGCACGCTCGCGCTCGCTTCGTATCTGAAGGCGAGCCGTCTGTTGCCGGTCGCGTTGTTCGGCATTCTCGGCTACGTCGAGCCGGTGCTGCTGGTGTTCGTGTCGATCACACTGCTGCGCGAAACGCTGAGCGCCGCGCAACTCGCAACCTATGTGCCGATCTGGATCGCCGTCGCGCTGACCGCGCTGCACAGCGTGCGCTTCGTACGGCTCGCGTCGAATTGAGCGGCGGTGCTCGCTTAGCGATGCGCTTCGGTGGGCTGCGGATTGATGCGCGTCGGGCCCACTTGCGCGTCGATCGCATCGCGCAGCTGGGGGCGCCAGCCGACACCGAACAGCGCTTCGGCGAGCACGAATAGCGGGCCGATCAACAGGCCGATCACGTCGTCGACGAAGGCCGGCTTGCGATGTTCGTACGCGACGTGACCGACGAACTGGAACACCCAGCCGATCACGAAGAGCCCAATGCCGGTCGCGAGCCACACGAGTGTCGCTTGCGCGGCGATCCACTCGCCGAACGCGAAAAAGAGCGCCGAGACGCAGGCCATCATCGCGCCGAGCGGGACGTCGAGCGCCAGGTAGTAGACGGTCGCCGCGACAAACAGCAGCCACGCCGGCGACAAGGTAACCGGGAATATGCCGGCGCCAAACGACGGGCGGCTCAGCAAAACCGCGAGCGCGAGCACGATCATCGGAATGCCGACGAAGTGCGTGGCGATATTGCGCCGGTCGCGATGGTAGGCCGCGTATTGCGTCAGTTGCTGCGTCAGCGTTCTCATCAGTGCCGCTCCCGTGTCAAAGTCAGCATAATCGCGGGCAGCGGATTTTCAAACCATCGGGTAGCCGACAATCAGCGACGATCGCCCACGGATACCGTCCATGACAGAGCGTTTTTCATCGAATGAGCTCGCCGCGCTGCTCGAACGCAGCGCGTGGTTTCGCGCGGCGCCGGCCGATATGAGGATGCAGTTGCTGGACGCGGGGCGCGTCGAACGTCTCGCGGCTGGTGAGCGGCTTTTCACGCGCGGCAATGCCGACGATGGCCTCTACTGCGTGCTCGACGGTCTGATCAGAATCGGCGCGGCGAGTTCGACGGGCAAGGAAGCGTTGCTCGCGGTGATCGAGCCGGTCAACTGGTTCGGCGAAATCGCGCTGTTCGACAACCGTTCGCGAACCCACGACGCTTATGCCGAACGCGATTGCGCGCTGTTTCACGTACCGCGCGCGGCGCTCGCCGCGATGCTCGAGCGCACGCCGGCTTACTGGCATGCGTTCGGTCTGCTGCTCACGCACAAGCTGCGTCTCGCGTTCGAGGCGATCGAGGAAGCCGCGCTCCTGCCTGCCGCGCCGCGTGTCGCGCGGCGCCTGTTGCTGATGGCGGGCGGCTATGGCGAACCCGGCGCTTTGCGCAGCGTGCTGAAGGTTCCGCAGGAGGATCTCGCGATGATGCTCGCGTTGTCGCGGCAGACCATCAATCAGGTGCTCAAGCACTTCGAGACCCAGGGCGCGTTGAAGCTGCGCTATGCGGAGATCGAAATCGTCGATGCGGACAAGCTGCGCGAACAGGCGCTCGTCGCGCGCGATTAATGCGCGCTTGCTTGGCTGACGCGGCGTTTCAGCGGGCCGATCGTCGCGACGGGCAAGGTGGTGAGCAGCGTGTGCAAGGTGAAGTCGAGATCTTCACGCGCGATGTCGAGTTGCACGCGATCTTCTTCGCGCATGGCTTCCGTGTTGACGACATAGACACCGAGCGGCGAATGAAGCAGTGCGCGCAACTGGGCGTGCGGCAGCGTCACGAGCAGAAGCGCGCGCGCCGATGGAAACGGGATGACGTTGTTGCGTTGAACCTGCGTGCTCGCCGGTTGCGGCGAAAGCTTGTCGAGCGATTGAGTGAGACCCATGTTATGTGGCGTTCGTGTGACGCGATGGTGAATTGGAACGATTCCAGAGTAAGCGCCCGCGAGTAAAGATGGCGCAAAAATTCGCGTCGCTGTCGGCAAAAAGATACGGCAGGGACGTACTTGCCGCGCAGAAAAAAAGGCGAGTCATAAGACTCGCCCTCCTGAACGGCACGGCCCGGCTTCGATCGACTTCTATTTGAACAGCACCTGCATGGCCGGGTCAGCGCCGGAACCGATCACGTGTTATTGCGTCCTGGTCGTGTCGGTTTGTGCGCCGTCGGCTTTTGCCGGGGCAGTGCTGGCCTCTTTCGCGCTCTCCGTTTTATGCTTTGCGGCACTTGTTTCGACGGCGTTTTTGCCGGTGGACTTGTGAGTCTTCTTCGTATGGGCGGAAGTCTTCTTCATGTGCTTTTGCGTCGCGGCTGCGGCAGGCGCTTTAGCCGTGGTCGTGCCGTCGGTCGTCGCGCCGGCTTGTGCCGTGGTGCTCGCCTTCAGATTCGCCTGGCCGGCGGCCGGCATCTGCGTGGCTTGCGCCGGTTGTGCGGCGCTCGGCGCGGCCGTTTGAGCAAATGCGGTCGACACGAGCAGGGCGGAAGCAACAGCGGCGAAAAGCGTCTTCATGGTGTGACTCCTGATTGAATCGGTGGATTCGTTTGTCGCGGCTGAATCATTTCAGCGCTGCCGGTTTAACGTAGGGCGGAATACAGGAGTTGACGCTGCTCACGTGACAAAACGTAAGTAGTGCATCAGCGCGGATACATGTTGCGAGTCAGAATGCGAATCCACGGAAAGGCGGCATGCTCAAGGCAGACTCGACCGCGGTTTTTCCAAGAATTTGCGCCAGGGACTCGGGCGGGACCGCCGGGCTAAACAGGAAGCCTTGAGCGACCGTGCATCCGTGGCGGACCAGAAATTCGCGCTGGACTTCGAGCTCTACGCCTTCGGCGACGACATCGAAGCTCAGCGTTTCAGCGATCGCGATGATGGCAAGCGAGAGGGCTTCGAGTTCCTTGTCTCTGCCGATTTCGCAAACGAACGCGCGATCGATCTTGATGCGATCGACGCTAAAGCGTTTCAGATAGCTCAGGCTCGAATAACCCGTACCGAAGTCGTCAATAGCGATCGACACGCCGAGTTCGCGCAGTTCGCGAAAAGCCCGTTGCGCTTCTTCCGCGTTGCGCATCAACGTGCCCTCGGTGACTTCGAGTTCCAGTAGTTCGGCGGGCCATCCGGCATCTTCGAGCGCCGAGCGCACTACACCAGGAAGGTCCGCGCGTTCGAGTTGAAGCGGCGAGACATTGACCGATATGCGCACAGGTGGAAGGCCTGAGCGTACCCAGGCGCTCGCTTGCAGGCACGCCTGGCGCAATACCCAGGTGCCGATGCTCTGGATCAGACCGGTTTCTTCGGCAAGCGGGATGAATACGGCCGGCGAGACCTCGCCGAGTTCCTCGTCGCGCCACCGCAAAAGCGCCTCGGCACCGACGATGCGTCCGCTTTGCATGTCGATCTGCGGCTGATACGCCAGATGCAGCTCATTGGTTTTCGCGGCGCGCCGCAGACGTGTCGTGAGCCGCAGTTTCTCAGCCGCGGCCCGACTCAGTTCGGGTTCGTAGAACTGGTATCCGTTTCGCCCGCGCGATTTCGCCACGTACAACGCGGCATCCGCATTTCGCGTGAGCAGATCCGGCTTGGCGCCATCTTGTGGAAAAGTACTGACGCCGATGCTGGCTTCAAGGTAAAGCTCGTGCTCGCCGATGCTATACGGCTCGCTCATCGCGTGAATGATGCTGTCCAGCAATTCGGTGAGTTGCGCCGTGTCGGCTCGTTCGGCGACGATTACGAATTCATCGCCCCCGTAGCGCGAGACGAAATCCGTTGCGTGCAGCAGCCGTTGGAGCCTTCGCGCCACGGCGTTTAGTAGCAGATCGCCAACGCGGTGTCCAAGCGAATCGTTGACGTCCTTGAAGCGATCGAGATCCAGGAAGAGGACAGAAACGTTCTGGCCTGTCGTCGCCGCGCGTGCTAGCGACTCGGAAAGATGTTCGCCGAGCAGCACCCGGTTCGGTAGATCGGTCAAGGCATCGTATCGGGCTTGATGTTCGAGCCGTCTAAGCGAGCGACGCAGACGCGCTCCAATCCGCCCATTCCAGTGAATCAGCGACAGTAGCAACAAGGCCGAAGCGACTCCGCATGTCAACAGCATGCGTGTGAACCACTTCCCGTCGGTCGAGGACTTGCTGACGACCGAAGCGACCTTGGCATCGGCCGCCAGTCGTACGTTGACGACCCGTTCGAGCACGCTGTAGAAATAGGCGTCGATTTCCTCGAGTCTGGGGTCGCCCACCGCCACGCTTCCAGGGTGTTCCGCAACCTTGCGCGCGAGCCCGAAGCTCAGCTCGCTCAGTCTGCCGATCATGTCGTCCAGGTCCGACAGTCGCGATACACATTCCTGATTTTCGCTGCAGCTCTCGCGCGCGTCGCGCGTCAATGCGAGCAACTCCAGCATCGGAAAGCTATAGGCGGCGCGTTTGTAGAGGGGCACCGTCGCTATCGAGGTGTAGAGCGTGGCATGCTCGTCGAGCATGACCTGCTGAACCTGGTCGAGGTCATGGCGCAGGCGCCCGGAAGCCTGGATCGTCCGAAGAGAACTGTCCTGCTCGCTGCTCTGGCGGATTGCGAGGAAGGTACTCGTCGCAATGACGGCGAGAATGGCAAGCACGGCGATGACAGTGCCGCCTTTGCGCGTTGCTTCCTGTCCCAAGGCGCTTCCCTTTCCGTCAACGCGGCGCGAGAGAAAACCGGCTCGCCCGGATAGTGATTGTTCAGGTGGCTGCATGACTCGCCCTGGAGCGCTTCGGATTGACCGGTGAGCGGCGCGCCATGGGTCTGCTGGTCCGCCTATCGATCGGCAAATTCCACCCGGTTGCGCCCACCTCGCTTGGCCCGGTACAAAGCCGCATCGGCGAGGCCGTAGGCAGCGTCGAAGCCGGTTCCGGCTTCGTTGATGCTGACGCCAAAGCTGGCCGTGATGCGCCGCTCGACCGGTGGAACGACCAGCGAGTCGCTGATGGCTTCTCGCATTTGCTCGGCGAGGAGGGCGCCACTGGCCGGATCGTGACCGGGCAGCAGCACAGTGAACTCCTCACCGCCTACGCGTCCGATGAAGCCCTGGTCGCCGACGATCCTGCGCAGACAATCGACGACCCCCGAAATGACCGCATCGCCCGTGGGGTGGCCGTAATCGTCGTTGATCCGCTTGAACTCGTCGATGTCCAGGATGACCATCACCGCGCTGTTGGTGCGCAAGACCTTGGTGGTCCGCTCGATGACAGCGCTGCGGTTCAGTACGCCCGTCAAGGCGTCGTGCGAGGCGCGATACGCCAACTGCTGGGCCAGCGCCTGCATCTCGCGTTCGGCCCGGTCGCTACGGCCGATCAGGCGCCGCGTTTCGCGCATCAGGCGCTGGAAGTGCTCGATCAGTTCGCCCAACGACTGGCGATACTCCGCGGCATCCGCATCGACGATCGAATGCATGGCGCGAGCCTTTTCAAGTGCGGAGCTCTCGATCTGGAACAGATCGGGCGCGCCGCCCGCGGACACGTCACGGGAAGAAGTGGAGCGCACCTTATTGTCCCTGGTGCGCGACGGGACGATCGGTGAATTCGATCGCGCGGAAATCGGCCTTCAGTTCTTCGCCGAATTCGGCAATGGTCTCGTCTTCCTCGTCGCGATACCAGTTCATCAACACGCGGCTGCCGGATTCCGCCGCCTGATCGAGTGCGTCGAAGATGCTGAACAGCATTTTGGTACTCGAGCTATTGAAGTACGTCAGCGCGACGTCGATGGTGATCTCGGCGCCGGTGTTCGCGGCGAGGTACTTGCGCATTTGCTCGATGATCGGCGCGTAAAAAGCGGCCGCGTTTTCAGGGTAGGACTCGCCCTTGATCGACAACACGTGCTGGTCGAAGCGAAAATCGACTTCGGGCGACGTCGTCGTCGCGGGGATGTGTAGGTTTTCCATGGTTCGTGCGCCTTCCTGCTCAGATGATGGCCATAAGGCAAAACAGCGTGGTGCCCGGTTCGCCGGCACGCGGATGAAAAGCGAATTCGAGTGGCGCGCTCGCATCGCGCGCCATCGTCAGGAAGCCGAGGCCGGCGCCCTTGCTGTCTTTCGGAGCGTCGGTGCGCAATGTCACCTTGTACGCCTGCCTGATTTCTTCGAGAGACATGTTGCGCAGAGGCTCGAGCCTGTTTCGCAGACCCTCGACCTCGGCAGTCGCAATGGGATTCACGCACAACATCACGTGATGCTCGCCGTGCTTCGAGATGCACACTGCGCCCTCGCGTATCTCGCCTGTCCCATCGCCGCCAGGCTCCAGCGCATTCGACGAGTAATGAACGATGTTCTGCGACAGCTCGATAAACGATGAGAATAGTTTGCGGCGGGTAGGCCCGCTCACACCGGCGACTTCCAGCTGCAGTTTCACGACCTCACCCATGGACGCGACGATGTTATGGGAGAAGTAGCCCTTGTGATAGAAGAGCACGTTGCGTCGCTGCGCGAGTTCGAAGAAGGCGCTGTCTTGTTCGAGTAGTTGGGACATTCTGGAAGTTCACTAAATGCGGGCACAGAAAAGCGTGACGTCGTCACGACGTGGTTGCAGGCCTTGCCATTGCGCGAGCGCGAGCCGAACACGCTCGCAAATCGTTGCCGGAGTTTCGGCGCGGTTTTCGATGATCAGATCGAGCGCACGGCGCCGGCCGAAGGAAATGTTGCGCGGGCCGCCGATCTGATCGGCGAGCCCATCGGTATAGATAAACAGCAGGCTACCCGCCGTGATGGGGATCGAGCGCAAGCTCCATGCATAGTCAGCGCGGCTATCCACATAGCCGACGCCCATGCGGTCGGCGCCGATCGTTTCGAACTCCGCAGCGTCGGGTGAGAGGATATGCAGCGCGATCCTCGCGCCGGCAAAATGCAACACGCTCTGCGTGGCATCGAACCAGAAGAGTGCGGTATCCAGACCGTCGTTCGATTGGGTTCCTTCATCCGCGCTGTTCACTTGCCCCAGCAAGCCCTTGACGTTTCGATTGACGGCGGCCAGCAGCGCGGCCGGGTCACGCGGACCGATCTGCTCGAGCGCCTTCGACAACGACGCCGAAGCAAGCAAGGTCATGAAGGCGCCGGGAACGCCATGTCCGGTGCAATCGGCGACCGCGCCAAACCAGCCGCCCGGAAAAGCCGCGAAATGATAGAAATCGCCGCCGACGACGTCGCGAGGTTCCCAGACCATCGCAGCGTCGCGTAGCTTCATCGACAGTGTCTCGCTGGAAGCACGCAACATGGCGCGCTGTATCACGCTCGCGTACTCGATGCTCTGCATGATCTGGCGGTTCTTCTCCGCCTGCATTTCCGCCACCGCGCCGATCAGCTGAAGACCGCTGCCGAGGCCCGAGAAGAGTCCCTCGCGAGTCACGATAAAACCGTCGACCAGTGCCTTTTCTCCGGCTTCGACCGTCCTGAACGTCAGCGCTTCGATGCTCACGTCGGCATCGACGATGAGCGGCTCCTTGTCCATGAACGCGATGCAGCTTTTCTTGTCGTACAGCTCCCGATGGAAAGGCCGGCTCATCTGCGACATGAAAATATCGCGGTTGATCAGGCCAATGGGGCGGTGGTTGTCGATGACAGCCAGGCTCTGCATGTCGCGTCGCGCTGAAAAGATCTCCATCACTACGGAGTTGGGATCTTCAACGTCGACTGACGGAACTTCCTGGCACAAATCTCCGGCAGTGCGCGGATTTCCCTGTGCGGAAGAACGGTGAAACCTCGAGAACGCTGGATGCATGGCGACGCCAGTCGATGTATGAAGAGACCTCGCACGCTAAGGTTTCTCTATGTACATTATGTGACAGAGGGAGGGCGATCCGCTCTATTGGCGCAAGATTGGAAGAGAGGGGGTCACGCAAAGGTTTGCGTGACCGAAATGAGGGAAAACGGGGACCTGCCAGGTTGCGCAAATGCAACGGCTGCGCGTCCAATTATTGAAATGGGTTTTGTACGACACCGGGCTTCTCGTCCGGTTCGTCCTTCACCTTCGCCGGCAAATCCGCTTGCGCCTGCAGATTGGCGACGATCGCATCGAGCGCTTCCTTGAGCGCGAGCGCCGCCTTCAGGCCGCGCTGATCGCGCGTCAATTCGAGCGTGCCGTTGAGCACGACTCGCGTCGTGCCGTTGCTGAGCGTGAGCGCATCGCCCTCGATGTTGAGCACGTCGTCGTCGTTCGAATAGGGTTTAAACACCTTTTAGTCCTCCTGGCCGCTGGTCCTTGAGGTTATCCGGAATGCCCGGAAAACGGATGCCCGAGATCGCTTCGAGTTCGTGAATCGTGCGCATGTCGTAGCGGTTGGTCGCTACATTATCAACCACGATTGCGAATGCCAGTTGCCGCGACGGCACATAGACGACCTTGTACAACCGTGTCGGCACGAACACGCGCGTCGGTCCGATCGTCTGCAATTGCTGGCCGGTGAAGAGCGGTCCGGTGATGACGTAGGTGTCGTCGTAGGCGAGCGCGATCTTGCGCACCGCGGTTTCGATGCGTGCCCACAAGCGCTGGTTATTCTGACGGTTTTGCGGCACGACGTTCGCGAGCGAGAACGACTGCGCCATCGCCTCATCGTTCCAGCGATTACCCGCCGGACTCATATGGCCGCGATCGAAACCGCTGCGTTTGTAGTCGGCGAGTGTCGCGCCTTCGCCTTCGGGCAAACGCGCGTCTTCGAAGAACTTGTTGGTGCGCACCATGTCCTTCGCTTCTTCGATGTGCTCGCGCGTCAGATGTTCGGCCGACCACAGCGGACCGTGCGTGATACCCGAATGCAGTACCGCGAAATCGCTATAGCAAAGCAGGCGCGCTTTCGGCGCCATCTTCTGATTGGTGAGGACGGGCCATTGCGCATTCGGCGTGAACCCGGTGCAGGAAGGTGCCGCGCTCGCATGAGCGGCGACGGCGAATAACAGACAGGCAAGCCACTTCTTCATGTGTCGGTGGTTCGAGGGGTGGGGGCGCAAGTATAGCGTCGCGGCCGGCATCGAGCGACAGCACAATGCGAATCGAGGAAAGGGGAAATGGAAAGAGAAGAAGCGGCGTGCGCCGGGCAAAAAAATGGGCCGCTTTGCAGCGACCCGAATGCGTGGACTTCCGACTCTACGCACGCAACCTTAACAAGTTCTTAAGCGTTGCCATGCCGTGCGACGGTTATGTTCGTTAGCGCACGAACAGACTTACACGGGCGAGCAGTGCTCGCGCATGAGCCGGAAGTTTCGACCGGAAAAATAGAATGCGCGACGAGTCGCGCAAGAACTTAATTACCGAAGACGCTGTTTTCAGCGTGTACTTTTTGACGATCCACCGCCTGCAGACGCCAGAAGCCGCTAGTCGCCTTGCGTGTTTGCAGCGCGGTCCATGCAGCGGCGCCTTGCGCGGCGCTCACTCGCTCCTTGCGATCGACGTGCAGACCGCGAAGCGTACACAGCGGCGCGTCGGCGCTCGGTGCGCACAGCGTGGTCACACCGTTCTCGTCGTGCAGTTCGCCCCAAGGGGGCAGGTCGATCCCTTGATGCGCTTCTCTCGACCACCGATGTTCATCGGTATCTAGCCAGAGCACAGCGTAATCATGGCTTACGGTGGGATCGGAACCGTTGATCAGGATGGTCAGTCGCATATCAGTTCCGTAATTTGCGAAGTGCTTTATCAGTCTAGGCGGCGCCGCGCTTTATGCAAGTCGAAGGTATGACGTGCCAGAGGAAAAGATTCCGCGAAAAAGTAGGGCAAGGTACGGCGCATGCTCAAACCACCGCGGTATGCGCGATGCGCATGCCGCAGCGGCCCCACGCACATCGCGAGCCGCGGCGATTCGACGCGGCCGTCAGGTGCTCAGGCGAGATCGAGCGAAGCGGTCAGATCGCCGAGCGGCGCGAGACCGTTGCTCGCGAACGCCTTGTCGCGCGCGGCCACGCCATCGAGCGGCGCGAGACCATGCACGCGGCTAATGAAACGCAGAATCGAGTTCGTGTCGTACACCGTGTGATCGACATAACCCTTCTTCGCGAGCGGCGAGATCACGAGCGCGGGAACCCGCGACCCCGGACCCCAGCGATCGCCGAGCGGCGGCGCGACGTGATCCCACCAGCCGCCGTTTTCGTCGACGGTGACGATCACGACCGTGTTCTGCCATTGCGGTCCGCGCTGAATGTGCTCGATCAGCGTCGCGATGTGCCGGTCGCCCGAGGCGACATCCGC
Source organism: Paraburkholderia sp. (assembly GCA_036264535.1). Taxonomy (GTDB): domain Bacteria; phylum Pseudomonadota; class Gammaproteobacteria; order Burkholderiales; family Burkholderiaceae; genus Paraburkholderia. The sequence continues at coordinate 17,570 of DATAQT010000152.1, forward strand.
GTAACCGGCGTGCATGTTCAGGTCGCCTTGCGGTTTGTAGAACGTGACCGTCGGCAGGCGTCCCGCATCGATGTCGGCGATCAGGCGATTGGTCGACGCGTCGTCGCCCATGCCGCCGTCGCGCAGATAGCGGCGGCGCGCGGCGGTGCCGGGCGCGTAATTGGCGAAGTAGTTGAACGGCTGATGGTGGTACTGGAAGTCGGGCATCGACCCCGTATCGCGATGATCGAGCGCGTACTGCCACGCGCCGCTGTACCACGCCCAGTCGACACCCTTGTCGGTCAGCCGGTCGCCGATCGTCGCGTAATGCTGCGGCGGCATCACGCGCGGGTCCGACAGATCCGCCAGGGCCGGGTCGCCGCCTTCGGCCGGACGCACGCTGCTCGGCTGATACGGCGGCGCCATCGTGTTGACCGCGTAGCCGTCGGCGGTGAAAGCGCCGTCATTGACGAACTTCGGCGGACCGTCGAGCGCCGAGGCGGGTGAATTCGGCGCGAGCTTCAAACGGGTGCCGGTCGGATCGTCGCCTTCCACGACCGACACCATCTTCTTCGCCGGACTGTTGTGGATGTCCGGATAGTACGGCGCCTGCGCCGAGATCAGGAAAATGTGATTGAGCCACGAGCCGCCGAAAGCGGCCATGAAGAAGTTGTCGCACAGCGTGTACTGCTGCGCGAGACTCCATAGACGCAGCGTGTCGGCGGAATTGCGGTAGTGCCCCATCACGAGGCCGCCCGAATCGCCCCACGCGGCGAACTGGTTGTTGCGCCCCGCGTTGATCTGCATCTGGTTCTGATAGAAGCGATGGATGAGATCGCGCGTGATCACGCCCGTCGGCAGCGGTGCGCCTTGCGCGTCGACGATCCGGAACGGCCGGTTGTGCAGATGATCGAGATCTTTTTGGCCGATCATGTAGCGCTTGCCATCCACTTCCTGCGCCTGCGGCACGAGTCCGCCCCAGATCGCCGGCAGTCGCGGCAGCGGCGTCTTGCCGTCGCGGTCGAACTGGGTGTAGCGCTCGGCGCTGACCGCGTCGAGCGGATACTGGACGCCCGGGTAATTGCCGTACAGGTTCGCGAAGCTGCGGTTCTCCGCGTAAATCACCACGATGTTCTTCACCTGATCGTGCAGTGCAGCGTCGAGCCGCAATTCGGCCGCGCTGCGCGGCGGGCCGCTGCTCGCGAGTCCGTCGTCCGTTTTGCAGCCGATCAGCGCCAGGCCGAGGCCGACCGCCGCGATGCCGGTCAGGACGCGGCGGCGTTCGGGATCGTCGGGAGCGTCGTTGGTGTTATCGATTGAATCGGGGTTGTCCAGTTTCGGCGGCAGGTGAGGGTCGTGGTCGGTCATCGGTGAATTCCGAAGGGGACGTGACGCTGGCATCAGCGCTGCTCCAGGCGGCGCGCGCGACACCGGTTACGGATCCGTCGAGGCCGGCTGGCCTCGCGGCTTCAAGGCAGCCGGCGCTTTACGCGCCAGCTGTGATGCGTTGCATCAACCGCTAATAGTAGCCAGTGCCGTGCGTCGATCGGATGACGTTTTTGCGTCGCGTAACGGTCGACGGTCAATTCGAGTTCGTCATGCGCGCGCAGATGGCAGGTGGCGTGGGCGCCCGAACCATCCGCGAACTCGACGCGCGCCTCGGCGAGGTCTGGCGCGCCGGCCGTTTCGGGCAGATCCGCGATGCGCACTGCGCAGCCCGGATAAAGATGCGAGTCGGCAACCTGAATCTGGATCGCGGCGGACATGGCGTGGCCTCCATACGCTTGAGCGGCGCTAGCGCGGCGGCGTTGCCCCGCGCCGATGGACCGGCTCAAAGCATAGCACCGCGTGGCCGATTCGCCGCATGCTTCGCGCTATCATCACGATCTGAACCCGATGAATCGCACAAAAACGGCAGCCAAGATGGCAAAAGAAGAGCAGACAGGAGTGGGACGCAAGCAGGCAAAACCCCGCGGGGCAGCCGCCTCCGCGTCGCAGCACGAACCGGTGCAATCGCACCCGGAGAGCGCGGACGTGCCCGCTTCCGCGGACGACGACAGCGCCGGCGGATCGACGTACCTCGTGCCGGGCCTCGAACGCGGCCTGCGCATCCTCGCCGAATTCAGCGCGCGCGAGCCGGTGCTCGGCGCGCCGGAGTTGTCCAGGCGGATCGGCATTCCGCGCACCACCACGTTCCGTTTACTACAGACGCTCGAGGCGCTCGGCTTTCTCGAGCGCGTCAATGGGGACCGTTATTTCCGGCTGAGCGTCGCGGTGCTGCGGCTCGGCTTCGAATATCTGAGCTCGCTCGAACTGACCGACGTTGGCACGCCGATTCTCGAACGCCTGCGCGACGCGACCGGTCTCAGCACGCATCTGCTGATCCGCGATCAGCGCGACGTCGTGTTCGTCGCCAAGGCGCAGACGCACGAACCGATGTACAGCTCGGTCAAGGTGCACGTGGGCACGCGCCTGCCCGCGCACGCGACCGTCCACGGCCAGGTGCTGATGGGCGATCTGAGCTTCGAGGAGTTGCGTCAGCTGTATCCGGAGCCGCAGCTCGAACGCTTCACCGAGCGCACGCCGGCGACCGTCGAGGAACTGTATGGGCGCGTGCGCGAGAGCGCGGCGCTTGGCTATGCGGTCAGCGAGGCGTCGTTCGAGCGCGGGATTTCGGTGGTGAGCGCGCCGGTGCGCGATCAGAGCGGCAAGATCGCCGCGGCGTTGACGGTCACGATTCCGCGTTCGGATATCGGCGAGACCGGCGAGCGCGACCCGCTGATCACCGCCGTGTGCCAGGCGGCGCTGGAGTTGTCCGAGCGCCTGAGCTATCGCCCGAGGCCGGATGATCCGACCGCGACGCAGGCGCGCCGCAGATCGGTTGCGGCACACTAAGTGCGCCGCGTGCGCCGACTTCACGGCGCCACTACTTCAAATACTTATTTCATATCGGTCGGCGAGTCCTGCTGCATTGCGCAGCAGGACTCGCCGCGTCACGTCGTCAAATCATCAGAACGAGTGATGGATGCCGCTCAGGATGATCGCCTGATTGCGGCCGCTCGACACGCCCGCGGTGAAGAACGCCGCGTCGGTGTTCGAACCCGCGCGCTGATATAGCGCGTTGATATACACCTGCGTCGACTTCGACAGCGCATAGATGTTGCCGATCATGAACTGCGTCCAGCGATGGCCAGCCAGCGTCGTGGTCGCCGCGCCGCCCGCGATCGTGTTGAACGGCGTGACCAGCCAGTTCGCGCCCGCGTCGTAGCTCTGATAGGTGTCCGAGTAGCCCGGGTTCTGCAGCTTCACGCGGGTGTACAGACCGTGCACCAGCACGCTGCCGATCTGATACGACAGGCCCAGACCCATGTTCTCGAGCTTGGCGGCCGTGTAGGTCGCGGCGGGCTGGCCCTGGAAGGTCGTGATGCCGGTCGTGATGATCGACGGCGTGCGGTTGTTCTCGTCCGAGTAGCTCGCGCCCGCCTTGAAGCCGCCGTTCGCATACGTCGCCGCGAAGCCGTACGTGCGGCCGGTCGCAAAGTTGGTCTGGTTGCCGAGACCCATCATCGCGCCAAAGGTGAAGCCGCCGAACGACGCCGAACGGAATTTCGCCGAGTTGTCATACGGCACGACCGCGGTGTTGGCGAGCGCGTCGATGTTGCCCGGGTGGAACGCGTACCAGCTCGCCGCCTGGTAACCGGTGCTGAACGTGCCGAGCACGTCGAAGCTGAACGGCGTCTGATGGCCGAAGGTCAGCGTACCGATCCGGTCGGAAGCGAGGCCGACGTAAGCCTGACGGTTGAACAGCACCCCCGCTTTGGCCATCGCGCCCGTGTTCGTATAGAAGCCGTTTTCGAGCTGGAACACCGCCTTCAGGCCGTTGCCCAGATCTTCGACGCCCTTCAGGCCCCAACGGTCCGGCTGCATGTTGCCCTGTTCCTGAATCCACTTCGAGCTGCCACCCACGTTGCTGATATATGCGACACCGGCATCGAGGCTGCCGTATAGCGTCACGCTGCTCTGCGCCCACGCGCCCGTGGTCATGCAAGCTGCCGTCAAACCGGCTGCAATGATTTGCTTCACCGTTGGTTCTCCTGATCATACGACGTTGACACTCGCCGAATGCGCCGTCCCTGATCTGTTCTCTGGGTTAATTCCGTTCTGGTTTCTTCGCCAGAACCACATCGGTCTTACGTTCCACCTATGGACAAACGTATCGCCTATGGAAAGTATAGTGAAGCTGAGATCAATCAAAATAAATTTTGAGATCAGTACAAACCCGCAGTTGCCGATCGTCCATCGTCTGAAGATTCGGGCTCAGCCGCGTCCGGCAAAGTCCCGCGTGGCTTAAGGTTGCGGGCGATGCACCCCGCGCCGGCGTGGATCAAAAACGACAGTCGGTGTTTTCCCTGGAGAGCTCATTTTTTTATTTTCTCGGCGCAAAGCCACTTCTATAATTGACCATACACGAACTGATGTTCCTTGTATGGAACGTCAAGGGCTCAGGAGAACGTGAGAAATGACTGAACAATGGCGCTGTGCCGGACATGCCGGTGACCTGTCCGAAGACGCTCCACTCGAGTTCAAACTCGACGACACGGAGATCGGCATCTACAAGGTGGGCGACGAGATCTACGCGATGGAAAACGTCTGCCCCCACGCGTACGCGTTGCTGACGCAGGGCTTCGTCGACGGCGACACCGTCGAATGTCCGCTGCACGAAGCGGTGTTCCATATCCCGACCGGCAAGTGTCTGAAAGAGCCGGGCGGCCGCGACCTGAAGATGTACTCGGTACGTCTCGCAGGTGAAGAAATCCAGATCAAGGCGGAATGACATGCGAGAGGTAGCCGTGAATTTCAATCCCTTCCTGAAGCCGTGGCTCGCGCCGCAACCGAACAACGTCGCTGGCAAGGGCGTGATCGAGAAGCCGGGCGAGAGCAGCAACATGGTCTGGCAGAACCGCAAGGCCGAGCCGACCCAGTACGAAAACGACTTCGGCGACGCGCTCGAACGCGTTTTCGAAGCCGGCGCGACGGAACTGCAGGAAGTCGCCGACGGTTTGAACCGCGACGGTTTCCGCACCCCGGAAGGCACTCAGTGGAACGCCGAGCGTCTTGCCGCCGAATTCCGTCTGCTCGCCGACTAAGCGCGCTTTTCCGAACACGTTTCATCGCATCCGTACTGGAGTCTCTTCATGACGTCCCCCACTACAACTGAAGGCACGGCCGATCCGGTCAAAACGTATCTGGACCGCGGCCTGCGCAATTACTGGTATCCCGTCGCCCCGAGCTGGCAGGTCGGCAACGCGCCGATCGGCGTTACGCGTCTAGGCGACCAGATCGTGCTGTGGCGCGATGGCGAGGGCAAAGTCCACGCGCTCGAAGATCGCTGCCCGCACCGCGGCGCGCGTCTGTCGCTGGGCTGGAACCTCGGCGATCGCGTCGCGTGCTGGTATCACGGCGTCGAAGTGAACGGCAGCGGCACCGTCATCAATGTGCCGGCCGTGCCGAGCTGTCCGCTCGAAGGCAAGACCTGCGTGAAGTCGTATCCGGCCGAGGAACACGCCGGCGCGATCTTCCTGTGGTTCGGCGACGACGCGCACAAGGAACCGGCGCCGCTCGTGCTGCCGGACGAGCTGGTTGGCGAGGAATACGCAAGTTTCCTGTGCATGTCGAACTGGAAGTGCAATTACCAGTACGCGATCGACAACGTGATGGACCCGATGCACGGCGCCTATCTGCACGCGACGTCGCACTCGATGGCCGAAGGCGACAAGCAGGCCGACATGCGCGTGCGCAAGACCGAAACCGGTCTGATGTTCGAGAAGATCGGCCAGCGCGACGTGAACTTCGACTGGGTCGAGCTCGGCGACACCGGCGCCCTGTGGATGCGTCTCGCGATTCCGTACAAGAAGAAGTTCGGCCCGGGCGGCAGCTTCGGCATCATCGGCTTCGCGGTTCCGGTCGACGGCGACAACTGCCAGGTTTACTTCTGGCGTACCCGCAAGGTGCAGGGCTGGCAGCGCGACGCATGGCGCTTCCTGTATCGCAACCGCCTCGAAGGCCTGCACTGGGATGTGCTCGAGCAGGACCGCTACGTCCTCGAAAGCCTCGCGCCGAACGCGCGCGATCACGAATTCCTCTATCAGCACGACGTCGGCATGACGCGCGTGCGCCGCATGCTGCGTCAACGTGCGCAGCAGGATCTCGCCCAGCTCGAAGCGCATCGCGCGGCGAACGCGGCGCCCGCAGCCACCGAAGCCGGTCACAGCCATGCATAACGACGCACTCGCAGCGCTCAACGGCCGGCGCGTCCTCGTCACGGGCGGCGCGCGTGGTCTCGGCGCGGCGTTCGTCCGTGCCCTCGTCGCGGCCGGCGCGCAGGTCGTGTTCGGCGACGTGCTGCACGACGAAGGCTGCGCGCTCGCGGCATCGCTGCGCGAGCAGGGCCACGTGGCGACCTGTCTGCCGCTCGACCTCGCCGATCCGGCCAGCATCAAGCAGTTCGCGGAGCAGGGCGCGGCACAGCTCGGCGGTCTCGACGCGCTGATCAACAACGCGGCGATCACGAACTCCGGCGGCAAGTTCGCGGACGAGCTGTCCGTTCAAACGTGGGACGCCGTGATGAACGTCAACGTGCGCGGCACCTGGCTGATGAGCACCGCCGCGCTGCCGTATCTGCGCGACTCGGGCCGCGGCGCCGTCGTCAACATCGCGTCGGACACGGCGATGTGGGGCGCGCCGAAGCTGCTCGCGTACGTCGCGAGCAAGGGCGCCGTGATTTCGATGACCCGCTCGCTCGCGCGCGAATTCGGTGCGCACGGCGTGACCGTCAACGCGATCGCGCCGGGCCTCACCGAAGTCGAGGCGACCGCGTACGTGCCTGCCGAGCGTCATCAGTATTACCTGCAAGGCCGCGCGCTCACGCGCGCACAAGTGCCCGACGACGTGACCGGGCCGGTGCTGTTCCTGTTGTCCGATGCCGCTCGCTTTGTGACCGGCCAGCTGCTGCCGGTCAACGGCGGCTTCGTGATGAATTGATCTTGACGAATCGAAAGGAGAAAGAGATGGCGGACGCCGACAACGAGCGCAATTCCTGGGACCAACCCGCGGACGCAAGCTTCCAGCAATGGCTGGACAGCCGGGTTGCACGCCTCGAAACGCGTCGCTACGACTGGGACGCGCTGAAGTTCCAGGCCGACTACGACCCGAAGTATCGCCGTGCGCAAATGCGCTATGTCGGTACCGGCGGTACCGGCGTCGCGAAGGACATGAACACGGTGCCGGCTGGCAACTTCACGTTCTCGACGATGGTGATCCCGGCCGGCAACATCGGCCCGAGCCATATTCATACCGACGTCGAAGAAATCTTCTTCGTGCTGCGCGGCAAGATGAAAGTGGTCTGCGAGCGCGACGGCGAGACGTGGGAAGCGGTGCTCGGCGAGCGTGACCTGATCTCGGTGCCGCCCGGCGTGTACCGCACGGAAATCAACATCGGCGAGGAAGACGCGCTCATGTGCGTGATGCTCGGTTCGCCGAAGCCGATCACGCCGACCTATCCGCCGGATTCGCCGCTCGCGAAGATCAAGCGCGGCTAACGCGCTGCAAGGCCGTCAAGTCGTCCACGTCGTTTCACTGCACCCGCGAAGGAAATCATGTCCGCCGTCCCGTCCGCCCACGCCGATCAGCAGGCCGCGCTCGAAGCGCGGCTCGCCAGCTATCCGGCCCGGCAACGCAGCCTCGCTGCGCAACGCGTGCTCAGCTATCGCGAAGTCGATCGCGCCGTTCACGACGCGTTGCCGCTCGTGCTGCTGCACGGCATCGGTTCGGGCGCGGCTTCGTGGGTGCAGCAGTTCGACGTGCTCGGCGCGACCCGCCGCGTGCTGGCCTGGGATGCGCCGGGATACGGCGCTTCCTCGCCGGTCGCGGCGGCCTCGCCGGTCGCACAGGATTACGCAGTCGTACTGAAGGAATGGCTCGACGCACTCGGCATCGAACGCTGCGTGCTGGTCGGGCACTCGCTCGGCGCGATCATCGCCGGTGCGTTTGCCGCGGCGCATCCACGCTATCTGGCAGGTCTGCTGCTGCTGTCGCCCGCGGGCGGCTACGGCGCGGCCGCGGCCGAGGTGCGCGACGCCAAACGCGATCAACGTCTCGCGATGCTGAACGAACTGGGACCCCAGGGTCTCGCCGACAAGCGCAGCGCGAACATGCTGTCCGCCCACGCGAGCGACGAAGCCCGCGCATGGGTCCGCTGGAACATGTCGCGCGTGATTCCGCATGGTTACGCGCAGGCCACGCACCTGCTCGCCAACGCGGATCTCGGGGGCGACCTCGCGCGCTACGACGGTCGCGTGAACGTCGCGGTCGGCGCCGAAGACACGATCACGACACCCGAGGCCTGCGAAAAGATCGCACTGGCCGGGCGGACCCGGTTACAGATCGTGCCGCGCGCGGGCCACGCCGGCTATATCGAAGCACCCGCCGCCTACACCGCGATCATCGATACGTTCTGCCGCGCAAGCGACAGCCCACTGAGCCAAAGCGGAGCCAAACAATGACGTCCGACACTCTCGACGCAGAGCGCGACCTCGCCGCGGAGCGCAACGAAGCGAGCGGCGATTCGACCTACCGGGTGCCCGGTCTCGAACGCGGCTTGAAGATCCTGATGGAGTTCTCGCCGCGCGAGCCGGTGCTCGGCGCGCCGGAACTGTCGCGGCGCCTGAGCATTCCGCGCACGACGGTGTTCCGTCTGCTGCAGACGCTCGAATCGCTCGGCTTTCTCGAACGCGCCGACAAGGACCGCAACTATCGCCTCGGCGTCGCGGTGCTGCGTCTGGGCTTCGAATATCTGAGTTCGCTCGAACTGACCGATCTCGGTCTGCCGATCATCGAAAAGCTGCGCGACGAGACCGGCCTCACGAGCCACATCGTGATTCGTGACGCACGCGACGTCGTGTTCGTCGCGAAGGCGCAAAGCCATGCGCCGATTTTCAGCTCGGTGAAGGTCAACGTCGGCACGCGCCTGCCCGCGCATGCGACGACGCATGGCCAGGTGCTGATGGGCGACCTGAGCTTCGAAGAACTGAAGAAGCTCTATCCGGAGCCGGAACTCGAGCGCTTCACGGCGCAGACGCCGGCCACGCTCGACGAACTGTACGAACGGATTCGCGACGACGCGCGGCGCGGTTTCGCGATCAGCGAATCGTCGTTCGAGCGCGGCATTTCGGTGGTCAGCGCGCCGGTGCGCAACGACACGCGCCGCATCGTCGCGGTGATCACGACGACGATTCCGCGCCGCGAGATCGACGCGGCGCTGCTCGACGGCGGTCTCGTCGACAAGGTGCGCCGCGCGGCCGACGAACTGTCGCAGCGGCTCAATTACCGGCCGAAATCTGGGCCGAATAGTGGCAACAAGTACATGAAGGCACTGGGGCTCTGATGATCCAAATCGATTTGACCGGACAGGTAGCGGTGGTGACGGGCGGCTCGTCCGGCATCGGCCTCGCGACCGCCGAACTGTTTTTGCGCGCGGGCGCTTCGGTCGCGATCTGCGGCCGCGACAGCGAACGGCTCGGAGAAGCGCAAGCCGCGCTCACCGCGAAGTATCCCGGCGCGCAACTGCTCGCGCAGCGCTGCGACGTGCTCGACGCCGACGAAGTGAACGCATTCGCGCAGGCGGTGCAGCAGCGCTTCGGCCGCACCGACATGCTGGTGAACAACGCGGGCCAGGGCCGCGTGTCCACCTTCGCCGATACCAGCGACGACGCCTGGCGCGAAGAACTCGACCTGAAGTACTTCGGCGTGATCCGCCCGATCCGCGCGTTCCTGCCGATGCTGCGCGACACGGCCGCTCAGGGCAACTCTGGCCACAACGCGGCCATCGTCAACGTGAACTCGCTGCTCGCGCTGCAGCCGGAGCCGCACATGGTGGCGACGTCGTCGGCGCGCGCGGGCCTGCTGAGCCTGACGAAGTCGCTCGCGGTCGAACTCGCGCCGCAGCGCATCCGCGTCAACTCGATCCTGATCGGCATCGTCGAATCGGGTCAGTGGCGCCGCCGTTACGCGTCGCAGGCAGAGCCCGGTCAAAGCTGGGAAGACTGGACCGGCGAACTCGCGCGCAAGAAAAACATTCCGCTCGGCCGCTTCGGCCGCCCCGAAGAAGCCGCACAGGCGCTCTTTTATCTGGCTAGCCCGCTGTCGTCGTACACGACTGGCAGTCACATCGATGTTTCTGGAGGCGTTGCACGACATGTCTAACAAAACCACCGTTGGCGAACTGATCGCCGCCTTTCTCGAGCAATGCGGTGTTCAGACCGCATTCGGCGTGATCTCGATCCACAACATGCCGATCCTCGACGCGATCAACACGCGCGGCAAGATCCGCTATGTCGGCGCGCGTGGCGAAGCCGGCGCGGTGAACATGGCCGACGGCCTCGCGCGCGTCTCCGGCGGCCTCGGCGTCGCCTTCACGAGCACCGGCACCGCGGCGGGCAACGCGGCGGGCGCGATGGTCGAAGCGCTGACGGCGGGCACGGCACTGCTGCACGTGACCGGCCAGATCGAAACCGAATACCTCGATCAGGACCTCGCGTACATCCACGAGGCGCCGGATCAACTGTCGATGCTGCAGTCGATCTCGAAGGCCGCGTTCCGCGTGCGTTCGGTCGAAACCGCGCTGCCGACGATCCGCGAAGCCGTGCGGGTCGCGCAAGCCGCGCCGAGCGGCCCGGTCAGCGTCGAGATTCCGATCGACATCCAGGCCGCCGAAGTCGAATGGCCGAACGATCTCGGCGCCCCGCACGTGGCGACGCTCACGCATTGCAACAAGCGCGTCGTGCAACTCGCCGAGCAACTGACGAAGGCGAAGCGCCCGCTGTTGTGGCTTGGCGGCGGCACGCGTCACGCGCGCGCGGCGGTCGAACGTCTGGTCGCGCTCGGCTTCGGCGTCGTGACCAGCGTGCAGGGCCGCGGCGTGCTGCCCGAAGATCATCCGGCGACACTCGGCGCGTTCAACGTGCACGCGGCGGTCGAAAGCTTCTACAAGACCTGCGATGCGCTCGTCGTGGTCGGCTCGCGTCTGCGCGGCAATGAAACGCTGAAATACAAGCTCGCGCTGCCGCAGCCGCTGTATCGCATCGACGCCGACGCGCTCGCCGACAACCGCGGCTATCGCAACGAGATGTTCATCCACGGCGACGCCGCCTCGGTGCTCGACGAACTCGCGACGCTGCTCGAAGGCAAGCTGAAGGTCGATCCGACGTTCGCGCAGGATCTGGCCGCCGCGCGCGAAAGCGCGGTCGCCGACGTCAGTAAGGGTCTCGGGCCGTACAAGCGCCTGGTCGACGCGTTGCAGGAAGCGGTGGGCCGCGACTACAACTGGGTGCGCGACGTCACGATCTCGAACAGCACTTGGGGCAACCGCCTGCTTCAGATCTTCACGCCGCGCGCAGGCGTGCACGCGCTCGGCGGCGGCATCGGCCAGGGCATGCAGATGGGTATCGGCGCGGCGCTCGCGGGCAATGCGGCGAAGACCGTGGCCCTGTGCGGCGACGGTGGCCTGATGGTCAACGTCGGCGAACTCGCGACGGCCGTGCAGGAAAACGCCAACGTGATGATCGTGCTGATGAACGACCAGTGCTATGGCGTGATCCGCAACATCCAGGATGCGCAATACGGCGGCCGCCGCTGCTACGTTCAATTGCATCAGCCGGATTTCGCGCAGTTCTGCGACAGCCTGAAGCTCACGCACTACCGCATCAAGTCGCTCGACGACGCCGCCGCGATCATCCGCGAAGGCATGGCGAAGACGGGCCCGGTGCTGGTCGAAGTGGACATGCTGTCGATCGGCTCGTTCGCGACCGCGTTCGCGGGCCCGCCGGTCAAGAAAGAGGAGCCGCAACATGCATGAGCCCGGCTACGCGGGACATCACGCGCCCCTCGACATCGCGATGATCGGCTTCGGCGCGATCGGCCAGGCGGTGTACCGCTCGGTCGCCGCCGATCCGAC
>DATAQT010000176.1:0-4982 GCA_036264535.1 Paraburkholderia sp.
CGCACCCGCTACGACGCCGCGCAAGAGCGCTACAGCGTCACGCTCCGCCAGGGCTACGGCGATGCCGCGCCGGCCACGCGCGAAACGCAGAAGGGACCGCTGCTGATTCCGTTCGCGATCGGTCTGATCGGCAAGGACGGCCGCGATCTGCCGCTGCAGCTCGACGGCGAGGCAACGACCTCGGAGTCGACCACGCGCGTGCTCGAATTCACCCAGACCGAGCAGACCTTCACGTTCGTCAACGTCGGGCAGGAGCCGCTGCCGTCGCTGTTGCGCAATTTCTCGGCGCCCGTGATCGTCGAGTACGACTACACGGCCGATCAGCTCGCGTTCCTGCTCGCCCACGACAGCGATCCGTTCAACCGCTGGGAAGCGGGCCAGCGGCTCGCGACCCGCGAGTTGCTCGCGCTCGCCGCGCGCGCGGCCACGGGCGCGGCGCTGCAGCTCGACGACTCGGTGGTCGCTGCGTTCGCGCGCGTGCTGACCGACGAGACGCTGTCGCCGGCGTTCCGCGAGCTCGCGCTGATGCTGCCGTCCGAAGCGTATCTGGCCGAGCAGATGGCCGAGTCGAATCCGGCCGCGGTCCACGCGGCACGGCAGTTCGTACGCAAGCGCCTCGCCAATGCGCTGCGCGACGACTGGCTCAGGGTCTACGAGCAGCATCGCACGCCGGGCGTCTATGAAGCGACGCCCGAGGCGGCCGGTCATCGCGCGTTGAAGAATCTTGCGCTGTCGTACCTGACCGAGCTCGACGATGCCGCGGACGCCGTGCGTCTCGCGGCCGCCCAATACGAAGCCGCGAACAACATGACCGACCGCGCGGCCGCGCTGTCGGCGCTGCTCAACGCGGCCGCGCCGCAAGGCGGCAGCCCTGAGGCGCAGCACGCGCTCGACGACTTCTATCGACGCTTCGAGCAGGAGCCGCTCGTCATCGACAAGTGGTTTGCGTTGCAGGCCACGCAGCGCGGCGGCGCGCAGCATCCGCTGATCGACACGGTGCGCGAGCTGATGAAGCATCCGGCTTTCAACCTGAAGAACCCGAACCGCGCGCGTTCGCTGATTTTCAGCTTCTGCGCGGCGAACCCCGCGCAGTTCCACGCGAAAGATGGCTCCGGCTACGCATTCTGGGCCGAACAGGTGATCGCGCTCGACGCGCTCAATCCGCAGGTGGCCGCGCGCCTCGCGCGCTCGCTCGAACTGTGGCGCCGCTTCACGCCGGCACTGCGCGACAGCATGCGCGCGGCGCTCGAGAAAGTGGCCGCGCAGGTCAAGTCGCGCGACGTGCGCGAAATCGTCGAGAAGGCGTTGGCATGATGCCTTGAAAGGCGCTTCGCCTGCATCAGGAAAGCCGGCACGCGTTGCCGGCTTTTTTTCGGGCTTTTTTTGTCGATGAGCCGCGTTCACGCGGTCGCGCCGCGCGCGTTAGCCATTCGGCCGACTGTTCATCGGACCTCGCCTGGAAGAAAGTATACGCACACATATAACGGTTTACATTTAACGCAGTGCGTTATACCATTCCATGATCACGACATTCGCAGACAAGGCCACCGCAAGAATTTTTCAGGGCAGATTCGTGCATACGTTGCCGCATGCAATTCAGGTGCTTGCACATCGCAAGTTGCTGATGATCGACGCCGCGCGCTCCATCGCGAATTTGCACGCGCCGCCCGGTAACCGGCTCGAAGCCTTGCAGGGCCAGCGCAGCGGGCAATGGAGCATCCGCGTCAATGCACAGTGGCGAATCTGTTTTCATTTCGTCGGCGAGGACGCGTTGAATGTCGAGATCGTCGACTATCGCTGATTATTGGGAGACCGACATGGTCATCAAACGCTCCGCGCTGAAGAGCGTCGATTTCTCGGACATCGACACCGGCGCGGCCATTGCCGAGATCCATCCGGGCGAGATCCTGCGCAGCGAGTTCCTCGAGCCGCTCGGCATGTCCGTCAACGCGCTCGCGCTTGCGCTGCGGGTGCCGGCGCCGCGCATCAACGACGTGGTGCGCGGCCGCCGCGCGATCTCCGCCGATACCGCGCTGCGGCTCGAGCGTTACTTCGGCGCCAGCGCGCAGTTCTGGCTCAACCTGCAAATCGCCTACGACCTGCGCGTCGCCACCGCCGCCGCCGGCGAGCAGATCGAACGGGAAATCGAGCCGATGCCGCGCGCCGAGCGCCCGAAACTGCCGAGCGTGCCCGCCGGACACGCCCGGGCCGCGGCGCTCGCGGCCAGCGTCAGCGGCACCGTCTCGGCCAGGGCGCGCCGCAAGACCTGAACGCGGCCGCGCGCCTGCGCGGCACGGCGCCCCGCCCCGCCGCATCGCGTCACGCGCGCGAGCACGGTCAAATGCACGGAGCCGACACAACGAGCGGTTAAAATCCCAATATTCTTCTAGCCTTCCCGGAGTACAGCAATGTCTTTGCAACGTCGTACCACTCTCTCGAAGTACCTGATCGAGCAGCAGCGCGAAACCAATAACCTGCCCGCCGACCTGCGCCTGTTGATCGAAGTCGTTGCGCGCGCTTGCAAGGCGATCAGCTACCACGTCAGCAAGGGCGCGCTCGGCGATGCGCTCGGCTCGGCAGGCAGCGAGAACGTCCAGGGCGAAGTGCAGAAGAAGCTCGATATCCTGTCGAACGAGATCCTGCTCGAGGCGAACGAATGGGGCGGCAACCTCGCGGGCATGGCCTCCGAGGAAATGGAACAGTTCTTCCCGATTCCGGCCAACTATCCGAAGGGCGAATACCTGCTCGTGTTCGATCCGCTCGACGGCTCGTCGAACATCGACGTCAACGTGTCGATCGGTACGATCTTCTCGGTGCTGCGCTGCCCGGACGGCCACCAGCCCACCGAGCAGTCGTTCCTGCAGCCGGGCACGCAGCAGGTCGCCGCCGGCTATGCCGTGTACGGCCCGCAAACGGTGCTCGTGCTGACCACCGGTAACGGCGTGAACTGCTTTACGCTCGATCGCGAGCTCGGCTCGTGGGTGCTCACGCAAAGCGACATGCGCATTCCCGTCGAAACGCGCGAGTATGCGATCAACGCGTCGAACGAACGCCACTGGTATGAGCCGGTTCAGCAATACATTGGCGAGCTGAAGGCGGGCAAAGATGGTTCACGTCAGGCCGACTTCAACATGCGCTGGATCGCATCGATGGTCGCCGACGTGCACCGCATCCTCAATCGCGGAGGCGTCTTCATGTATCCGGCCGACAAGCGCACGCCGGACAAGCCGGGCAAGCTGCGTCTGATGTACGAAGCGAATCCGATGGCATTCATCGTCGAGCAGGCGGGCGGTGCCGCGACCAACGGCGAGAAGCGCATTCTCGACATCCAGCCGAAGAGTCTGCATGAGCGCGTCGCGGTGTTTCTCGGCTCGAAGAACGAGGTCGATCGCGTGACCCGCTATCACCTCGAAGCGAAAAAGTGATCTCGAAATAAAAAATGCATCAGGGGGCTTGTCAATGCACTGAAGAATTCCCTATAATTTCGCTTCTCCTGATGCCGGAATAGCTCAGACGGTAGAGCAGCGCATTCGTAATGCGAAGGTCGGGGGTTCGATTCCTCTTTCCGGCACCAAAAGATTTTCCAAGTAGTTCCGAGATGTTCCTGAAACCCGCGGCAGCTAAAGCTTCGCGGGTTTTTTGTTGTCTGCTCGTGTCTGCTATGTCCCGCTTATATCCCGATAATTCGCGGGTAAGCGTGGGGTCTAGTAAAGCGACTGGGATACGCTCCCCGGGCGACGGACGCACGCGACACACGATTTCAACGTCCGTTCGGCCTCGAAGTTGTTATCGATCCTGGCATCAGTGCGCCGTTACTCGCCGCACTGATGCATGCCGAAGCCGCGCCGCCGTCTGCCAGCAGTCCGCAAACCGCCAGCCTGTTCCAGGGGCTAGCGTTACTCATCCCCACGGATCAGGGTTGGCGCTTGCCGCGGCCACCAGCGGGTTTGCCAGCCGGCGTACGTGAACCCGCAACTGGCTTGCTGGCGGGTTTGCTGCGTGGCTTTTGCGCGCTGAATGGGCTACCGCTGGACAAGCTTGTGCCTTTACCCGCGGTCACAGCGCGCTGCGCCGCAGGCTTGTGTTTGTTTTCGCCAGTTTGTGGGCGCAGTTTATTGCTGGGCACCTGCATGGCGCCCGGCGCAGCTTGCGGCACTTTCGGCTTCTTAGGCTTTTTGGGTTTCTTGATGATCTGACCCGTCGCGCTAGTTTGCGGGACGCGGTGTTCGGCTTCAAAACCCGGCTCTTCTTCACGGGGCAGCGTTTGCCGGATCAGCGCTTCAATCGCGGCCAGTTGCGGCGCTTCATCGGCACACACAAGGGACACCGCCACGCCGCTGGCGCCCGCGCGGCCAGTACGGCCGATACGGTGCACATAGTCTTGCGCCACGATCGGCAGATCAACGTTGATCACCAGCGGCAGGTCGTCGATATCCAGACCGCGCGCAGCCACATCGGTGGCTACCAGTATCTGTACTTCGCGCGTCTTGAAACGCTCCAGCGCACGCAGGCGCGCGGGTTGCGGTTTGTCGCCGTGGATGGTGTCGACCGCATAGCCCGCTTCATCCAGCATCGCCGCCAGGTAATCCACGCCATTGCGGGTTTTGACGAACACCAGCGCGTGCTCCCAGTTGTTCTCAGCCACAAGGTGCATGAAAAGCTCAGGCTTGTTCCTTTTATCCACCGGCACCACCCACTGCTTGATCTTGCCGGCCGTGGCATTGGGCGGGCTGACGCTGATATTGACCGGGCCGCGCAGAATGCCCGCCGCCATGGCGCGGATGTCATCGGTAAACGTGGCAGAGAACAACAGCGTCTGGCGCTGAGCGGGCAAGGCAGCAAAGACGGCGTTCAGTTCGCGCGCAAAGCCCAGATCCAGCATGCGATCGGCTTCATCCAGCACCAGCGTTCGGACTTGATCAAACTGCACTGCGTTCTGGCGGTTGAGATCAAGCAGACGGCCCGGCGTGGCAACGAGCACA
>DATAQT010000309.1:0-4563 GCA_036264535.1 Paraburkholderia sp.
TTGCTGCGCCGCATGAAGCACGCGCTCGACGCGCATCGCGGCGGCGGCGATCGACAACCGTTAGGAGACTGATCCATGCATTCGCATCCCGAAGCCGCCGATACGCTGATCGTCGGCGCGCAACTGTACGACGGCACGGGCACGCCGCCCGTCGAGCGCGACGTGGCGATCCGCGACGGGCGCATCGCCGCGATCGGCAATCTGTCGAACTGGCTCGCCGAAGAGCTGATCGAGGCCGAGGGGCGCGCGCTCGCGCCGGGCTTCATCGACGTGCACACTCACGACGACACCCACGTGATCCGCTCGCCGCAGATGCTGCCGAAGATCACCCAGGGCGTGACGACGGTGATCGTCGGCAATTGCGGCATCAGCGCGTCGCCGGTGTCGCTGAAGGGCGATCCGCCCGATCCGATGAATCTGCTCGGCGAGCGCGACGCGTTCCAGTACCCGACCTTCGCCGACTACGTGAACGCGGTGAACGCCGCGCGGCCGGCGGTGAACGTCGGCGCGCTGATCGGCCATACGGCATTGCGCAATAACCAGATGGACCGGCTCGATCGCGCGGCGACGCAACAGGAAATCGAAGGTATGCGCGCGCAGCTCGAAGAAGCGCTCGCGCACGGCGCACTGGGTCTCAGCTCGGGGCTCGCGTACGGTTCGGCGTTCGCCGCGCCGACCGAGGAAGTGATGGCACTCGCCGAGCCGCTCGCCGCCGCGGGCGCGCTCTATACGACCCATATGCGCACCGAGTTCGACGCGATTCTCGAGGCGATGGACGAGGCCTACCGGGTTGGCCGTCATGCGCACGTGCCGGTCATCATCTCGCACCTGAAGTGCGCGGGGCCGTCGAACTGGGGGCGCAGCGTCGAGGTGCTGAAGTCGCTCGAAGGCGCGCGCGGCGGGCAGCCGGTCGGTTGCGACTGCTATCCGTACAACCGCAGCTCGTCGACGCTCGATCTGAAGCAGGTGACGGGCGACATCGACATCACGATCACGTGGTCCGAGCCCCATCCGGAGATGGCGGGCAAGCTGATCAAGGAGGTCGCGGCCGAGTGGGGCGTCTCGCAGCAGGATGCGGGCAAGCGCCTGCAGCCGGCGGGCGCGGTCTATCACAACATGTCCGAAGACGACGTGCGGCGCATCCTCTCGCATCCGGCGACGATGGTCGGCTCGGACGGCCTGCCGAACGATCCGCTGCCGCATCCGCGGCTGTGGGGTGCGTTTCCACGCGTGCTCGGCCACTACGCACGCGACGCCGCTCTGTTGCCGCTCGAGGAAGCGGTGCGCAAGATGACGAGCCTGTCCGCGCGCCGCTTTGGTCTCGCGCAGCGCGGCGAAGTGCATATCGGCTATCACGCCGATCTCGTGCTGTTCGATCCGGCGAAAGTGCACGACTCCGCGACGTTCGACAAGCCGGAGCAGCCGGCGGCCGGCATCGACGCGGTGTGGGTCAACGGCGTGCTGACGTATCGCGATGGCGCGGTGACGGGCGAGCGGGCGGGCCGGTTCGTCACGCGCGGCGCGCCGTCGAAGGGCGATGCGCAGGGCGCGTTTTAATTTTTATCGATTGATGACGGCACGCGCGGCGAGGGCGCCGCGCACGTGCCCGACTTTTTAAAGGAGTGTGACGATGAAGCGATATGGCGTGGAAGGCGGAAAGGGAACGGGCGGTCAGGTTATGCCGTTCGCGCGTGCGGTCGAGGCGGACGGCTGGCTGTTCGTCTCGGGCCAGACGCCGATGGAAAACGGCGAGGTGATCAACGGAGGCATCGTCGAGCAATCGCACAAGGCGATCCAGAACGTGTTCGCGATCCTCAAGGTAGCGGGCTATGGCGCCGAGCACGTCGTGCGTTGCGGCGTGTGGCTCGACGATCCGCGCGACTTCGCATCGTTCAACAAGGTATTTCGCGAGTACTTTGGCGAAAATCCGCCGGCGCGCGCGTGCGTGGTGTCGTCGATGGTGATCGACTGCCGGGTCGAGGTGGATTGCGTCGCTTATAAGAAGCCGACGGCCTGATAGCTTTGGCGGCTTTCATGCGAAGGGGGCGCCGCAGGCTGTGACGGCCTGCGGCGCCCCCTTCGCGCTTATTGCTGTGTTACCGCTTCGCTTTCTCTTGCTTCCGCGCGTTACGGCTACTGCCGCGCAAGCCGCATGTTGTCGGGCATCGGCAGGTTGTAGTTGGTGCGGAACGGGTTGATGTCGAGCCCGCCGCGGCGCGTGTAGCGCGCATACACCGCGAGCTTCAGCGGTTTGCACATCTTCATGATGTCGACGAAGATCCGCTCGACGCATTGCTCGTGAAAGCCCGTGTGATTGCGGTACGAGATGATGTAGCGCAACAGGCCCGCATGATCGATCTGCGGGCCGGCGTAGTGGATCTGCACGCTGCCCCAGTCCGGCTGCCCGGTCACCGGGCAGTTCGATTTCAGCAGGTTCGAGAACAGCGTCTCCTCGACCGGCGCTTCGCCGTGCGCCGCGCTCAAAAGCGACGCGTCCGGCTGATAGACGCTCGCCTCGAGCTCGAGCCGGTCCAGCGACAGGCCGTCGAATTCTTCCATCTTCAGCTTGCCGAATTCGTGCGGTGTGCTCAGATGCACGGACACCGTCGCGCCGCACGACGCGGACACGTCGCGCCTGATCGTGTCGCGCACACTCTCGGCCGACTCGAAAGCGGTCTGCGCGAACGAGCCGAGATAGAGCTTGAACGACTTCGACTCGACGATGTTCGGCGAGTCGGCCGGCACGAAGAACGTGGCGACCGCGATCTGCGGCTTGCCGCGCGCGTTCAGCCAGGACAGCTCGTAGGCGTTCCAGATGTCGGTGCCGAAAAACGGCAGCCGCGCGGTAATGCCGATCGCCTCGCGCGCATTGCTGCGCGCGATCGGAAACAGTAGCGTCGGATCGTATTGTTCGGTGTAAGTCGAGGCCTTGCCGAGCGGGGATTGTTCGGGTGTCATGATGCGTTCACGATGCCACTCAGCACGTGCCCGGTCGCCGTTACGACGCGGGCCGATTCGCAGTGGCCGATCTGGTCGTCGAAGAAAAAGTCGGGCTCGAACTCGCGCAAGAATGCGCTCTTGTCGAGGCCGCCGAGGAACATCGCTTCGTCGATTTCGATGTTCCATGCCATCAGGGTGCGGATCGCGCGCTCATGCGCAGGCGCCGAGCGCGCGGTGACCAAAGCCGTGCGAATGCGCATCGGCGCGGCCGCGTCCGCGAGTTTTTGCAGCCGGTGCAGGGCTTCGAGCAGCGGCTTCAAAGGACCGTCCGCGAGCGGCAAGTGCTTGTTGTCGATCTCGTGACCGACGAAGGCGCGCAGGCCGTCCTTCTGGAAGATGCGTTCCGCTTCGTCGGAAAAGAGAACCGCGTCGCCGTCGAATGCAATGCGGATTTCGTCCGGGTACTTGCTCGCCATTTTCGCCGATTCCGGCAACACGCGTGCGGCCGGGAAACCAGCGGCGAGCGCATCACGCACGTCCTGCTGATTCGCCGACAGAAACAGCGATGCGTTCAGCGGCTTCAGATAACCGAACGGCGCGCGGCCGCGCGTGAACACGCCGCGCTCGATTGAGAGTCCGTGTTCGCGGCACGAATGAAACGCGCGCAGGCCGCTGATCGGATCGCTGCGCGACAGGATCACCACTTCGACGCGATGACCGCCGGCGTTCAGCGCAAGCAGCTTGCGGATCAGTGGAAACGCGACGCCCGGCTTCGCGGGCACGTTCAGGCGCTCGCGCTGCAACGCTTCGTAGGCCTTCAGATCGCTGGCCTCGTAGACGCGGTTCTCTTCCTCGAAGTCGAACAGTGCGCGCGACGAGATTGCGACCACCAGTTTGTCTGCAAGCGAAAGCGCCATCGTTGCGTTCTATCCGGAGAGATCAGGCGAGGAAGAGGCGATAGACTGGGTTTTTCGTCTCTTCCCAGCACGGATAGCCGAGCGCCTCGATGAAGCGCTCGAACGCTGCGTGGTCGCTCTCGGGCACCTGAATGCCGACCAGGATCGAGCTGTAGTCCGCGCCCTGGTTGCGATAGTGGAACAGGCTGATGTTCCAGTTCGGCGCCATCGACGACAGGAACTTCATCAACGCGCCCGGCCGCTCCGGAAACTCGAAACGGAACAGACGCTCGTCGTGCGCGAGCGGCGAGCGACCGCCGACCATGTAGCGGATGTGCTGCTTCGAGAGTTCGTCGAAGGTCAGGTCGACGGTGGCGAAGCCATGCGCTTCGAAGGCGCCCGCGATCTGCGCGGACTCGCTGCGATTCCTGATCTGCACGCCGACGAAGATATGCGCCGAATTCGCGTCCGCGATCCGGTAGTTGAACTCGGTGACGCTGCGTGTGCCGACCAGTTCGCAGAAGCGCCTGAAGCTGCCGCGCTCTTCGGGGATCGTCACCGCGAATACCGCTTCGCGCGCTTCGCCCACTTCGGCGCGCTCGGCGACGAAGCGCATGCGGTCGAAGTTCATGTTCGCGCCCGACGTGATCGCGATCAGCGTCTGGTTCTCGATGCCCTCGCGTTCGGCGTACTGCTTGGCGCCCGCCACCGCCAGCGAGCCGGCCGG
>DATAQT010000322.1:0-5601 GCA_036264535.1 Paraburkholderia sp.
CTGGCGTCGAGCACGAGCAGCGCTTCGGGCTCGGTGAAGCCGGTCAGATAATAGAAGTAGCTGTCGTGGCGGTACGGGTAGTCGGCGTCGCGGTTGCGCAGCGCCTCCGGCGCGGTCGGGACGATGGCGACGCCGCCGCCCGCGGCGCGCAGCGCGGCGAGAACGCGCTCGCGGCGCGTGCGGTAGACGTCGATGGCGATGGTGGGTTCGGTCGGCTGGTTCATCGTGCGATTGTAGCGCCGCGATTCTCAGGGCCCTATTTTCCGCGCAGGACATTGACCCGCTTTGTGCGGATCCCGACGGCGCGACGCT
Source organism: Paraburkholderia sp. (assembly GCA_036264535.1). Classification (GTDB taxonomy): domain Bacteria; phylum Pseudomonadota; class Gammaproteobacteria; order Burkholderiales; family Burkholderiaceae; genus Paraburkholderia. The sequence goes on from DATAQT010000322.1 coordinate 313, forward strand.
CGCCGTCATGTTGCAATCCGTCCACAGCGGGTCGGCGGGCAGCTCGCGAAGATGCTGACGGCACGTTCGTGAGAGCCTTAGACCACTTATACTTTCGCCGGATTCAGAAAAAGGCAGAAGGTCATGATGAAACTCATCGGTTCGTTTGGCAGCCCGTTCGTGCGTAAGGCGCGGATCGTGCTCGCCGACAAGAAGATCGACTACGAACTGGTGCCCGAGAACGTCTGGGCGCCGGATACCCGGATTCACACCTTCAATCCGCTCGGCAAGGTGCCGTGCCTCGTGATGGAAGACGGCGAGGCCGTGTTCGATTCGCGCGTGATCTGCGAATACGTCGATACGCTGTCGCCGGTCGGCAAGCTGATTCCGCAGTCGGGGCGCGAGCGCGTCGAGGTGCGCTGCTGGGAAGCGCTAGCCGACGGCGTGCTCGACGCAGCCGTGCTGATCCGCCTCGAGGGCACCCAGCGCGCGGCCGAGCAGCGCGTCGACGCATGGGTCGCGCGGCAGCAGCGCAAGATCGACGAAGCGCTGATCGCGATTTCGCAGGGGCTCGGCAGCAAGCCGTGGTGCGCGAGCAATCACTACACGCTCGCCGACATCGCGGTGGGCTGCGCACTCGGCTATCTGGACTTCCGTATGCCGCACCTGAACTGGCGCGAATTGCATCCGAATCTGGACAAGCACTTCCAGAAGCTGTCGCAGCGGCAGTCGTTCATCGATACGGTGCCGAAGGATTGAGGAAGTTCGAAACAGCATAAAAAAATGCGCCTGCATGTCAGGCGCATTTTTTTTGCGGGTGCGGTTCGATTGACGTTGGCCTGGGGCGTTACCGCTTGCCGTTGCGTCGCCGCGCGATCCCCGGCCCGAATGCAAAACCGAACGCAAGCAGCAGCGCGGACACCGCGAGCACCGTGTTGTTGCCGCTCGTCACGTAAGGCGTGTTGCCCGAGGTGCCTTGCACGGTCACGTCGAGCGAGCCGATCGTGTACGGCGTCAGGCGCCCGATCACGCGGCCGTTCGCGTCGATCGCGGCGGTCATGCCGGTGTTGGTCGCGCGCAGCATCGGCCGGCCGGTTTCGAGCGAGCGCATGCGGGCGATCTGCAGATGCTGGTCGAGCGCGATCGTGTCGCCGAACCACGCGAGATTGGTCGCGTTGACCAGCACGCCGGCGGACGTCGGGCTATCGCGCAGCGTGCGCGCGATCTCCTCGCCGAAGATGTCCTCGTAGCAGATGTTCACCGCAACCGGCTGGTTATGAACCATGAACGGCTTTTGCACCGGCGGCCCGCGGAAGAAATCGCCGAGCGGAATGTTCATCAGATTCACGAACCAGCGGAAGCCCCACGGCACGAATTCGCCGAACGGCACGAGGTGGTGCTTGTCGTAGCGGTAGATCTCGTGCGAGCCGGGCGTGACACCGAACAGGCTGTTCGTGTAGTCGACCACCCGGCCGTCCGGCGTGATCGTGCCGCCGATCGCGCCAAACAGGAGCGCGCTGCCGGTCGAATCCGAGAACTGGCGGATCGCTGCCGCGAAGTTCGGCGGCAACTGCTGCGCGAGCACGGGGATCGCGGTCTCCGGCGTGATGATCAGGTCGGCCGGCTTCGACGTGATCATCTGCTGATATTCATCGATCGCCCCACGCGTGCCGGCTTCCTCGAACTTCATCTCCTGCTTCACGTTGCCTTGCAGCAGACGCACCGACAGCGGCGCGTTGGCGGGCGTGGTCCATTGCACGAGCGGCAGCAGAAGGCCGATCACGATCAGCGCGAGCGCGACGCCGGTGGGCACGGCGACGGGCGCGACGCGGCCGCGGGCGTTCGGAGCGCGCGAATCATCCGCACGCCCGGAGCGCCGCAACGGCAGCAGCGTGAGCAGCGCCTGCACGATCAACGCGGCCGTCAGCGCGACCATCCAGCCGACGCCATACACGCCGACCACCGGCGCAAACCCCGCGAACGGGCCGTCGACCTGCGCATAACCGGTGGCGAGCCACGGAAAGCCGGTGAACACCGTACCGCGCAGCCATTCGCCGATCGCCCATGCGCTCGCAAAGGCCAGCGCACCGTGCCAGGTCGGTGAGAACGGAACGCGCTCGTCGGCCGCGCCGTTGCGCGCATGACCCGCGCAGAACGACCATACCCCCGCCGCGAGCGCCGGATAGACGGCGAGGTACAGCGAGAACAGCACGAGCGCCGTGCCGGCGAGCGGCGCGGGCATGCCGCCGTAGTAGTGCATGCTCACATACAGCCACCAGACCCCGCTCACGAAGTTGCCGAAGCCGAACGCACCGCCCGTCAGCGCGGCGCTTTTCCAGCCGGTGCTGCGCGTGAGCCACGCGAAGAAGAACACGAAGATCGCGAGCTGCAGCCAGCCGCCGTGCGGCGTCGGTGCGAACGAGAGCGTATTGGCCGCGCCCGCGGCCAGTGCGACGAGGTAGTGCCAGCGCGGCAGCGCGCGGCTGCGGGTGTCGTCGTCGGCGGGAGCGGGGGCGCTCACGTCGCGGCGCGAACGGGAAGTGATCGGGTCGGCCATTGTTGCGCGGTCGGCGTCGGAAGTTGAAAAGTCGGATGAGTGGGCAAACTGCCCGCGAAATAGGGCGCGCGGGCGCGCCGGTAGTGCATCGGCCCGAGCCGCCGGCTCAGGTCTGCACGTGCTCGGTCTCGCGCTCGCGCTGGCCCGCGAGCGGGTCGCGGCGCACCAGCAGCATGTGGATCTGGCGGGCATCGCCGCGCAGGATCTCGAAGATCAGATCGTCGAGGCGGACTTTCTCGCCGCGGTGCGGCACCCGGCCGAAGTGATGCGTGACCAGGCCGCCGATCGTGTCCACTTCGTCGTCCGAGTAATGGGTGCCGAAGGTGTCGTTGAACTGCTCGATCTCGGTCAGCGCGCGCACGCGGAAGCGTCCGTCCGGCGACGCGATGATGTTGCCGCTTTCCTCGTCGAAATCGTATTCGTCCTCGATGTCGCCGACGATCTGCTCGAGCACGTCCTCGATCGTGATCAGGCCCGCGACGCCGCCGTATTCGTCGACGACCACCGCGAGGTGATTGCGGTTGACGCGGAAGTCGTGCAGCAGCACGTTCAGCCGCTTCGACTCGGGGATGAACACGGCCGGGCGCAGCATGCCGCGCACGTCGAACTCTTCTTCGGCGTAGTAGCGCAGCAGATCCTTCGCGAGCAGCACGCCGATGATGTTGTCGCGATTGCCCTCGTAGACCGGATAGCGCGAATGCGCCTTCTCCAGCACGTAGGGGATGAATTCTGCGGGATTGTCCGCGATGTTGATCGCGTCCATTTGCGCGCGCGGCACCATGATGTCGCGTGCGCTCAGTTCCGATACCTGGAATACGCCTTCGATCATCGACAGCGAGTCGGCGTCGATCAGGTTGCGCTCGTGCGCGTCCTGCAGAATTTCCAGAAGTTCGGCGCGCGAGTCGGGCTCGGGCGAGATGAAGTCGGTCAGGCGCTCGAGCAGCGAGCGCTTTTCCTGCGGTTTGTCGAGTTGGCGTCCGGTATGGCGTCGACTGGGATACGTGTCGTTCATGGTAGTGCGCCCGGCAAGACTGGGCGCGCTGTTGCAGAGCGTTAAGGATACACCAGGCGCATGGCGGAACCGTGTCCCGCCGGGCCTGGCGAGGTGTGAAGCCAGGGTCAGACGGCCGCGCCGCGAGGGCGTGGCGTAGCGTGGATCCATCCTAACCGATTACGTGGGCAAAAGCGCTGGCGGGCAAAAAAGTCGAGGGTGGGGTTTTCGCCGAGCCGCCCCGCTCACACCGCCGGCTTGCAGCGCGCGAGCAGCGCTTCGAGCGCGCGGTCCGGCATGCCGCTTTCGCGCAGCGCATGCACGGTGCGGCTCACGTAATCGAAGGTCGTGCCGTAGCGGCCGCATGCGCAGCCGAGCACGGTCTGGACGATGTCGTCGCGCAGCTTGCCCGTGTAGCTCGGCACGTCGCGGCGCATCACGAACGCGAGCGCGTCGACGCGCCGGCCGTCCGTGAGCACGCACGGCAGCCACGCGGGACGGTACGAGCCCATCGGCATTTCGCGGCGCCACAGTGCCTCGAGATGCGGCATCGAACCTTCAGCAGCGAGCCGGAACGCCATACCCGTGCACGAGCCGCCGCGATCGAGCGCGAGCACCAGGCCGGGCTGCTCGGGCGTGCCGCGATTCACGCGCGACCACAGATAAAGGCCGCGATGATAGCCGTGAACCTTCGAGCGCAGGGCCTCGACGGTCGGCAGGCCGGGGTTCCAGATCAACGAGCCATAACCGAACAGCCACAGATCGCTCGTGCGGTCCCAGTCGCGCAACGTGGATTCGAGCGACGCGCGCAACTCGTCGTCCGTCAGAAGTCGCGATTCGCCGAGCTCCGGCGGGTAGTCCGGGCAGCGCACGGGGGTATCGGCTTCGGGGGACGGAGTGCTCACGGTGGGTTCGATCGTGCTGGCGTGGAGGAGGGCTGGGCCGCGACGCAGGACGCTTATTGGTAAGGGTCCGGAAAGCCGAGCTTGCCCAGGATTTCGGTTTCGAGCGCCTCCATTTCCTCGGCTTCTTCTTCGACCTCGTGGTCGTAGCCTTGCGCATGCAGCGTGCCGTGCACGAGCAGGTGCGCGTAATGAGCGGCGAGCGGCTTGCCCTGCTCGGCGGCTTCCTTCTCGACCACCGGGCAGCACAGGATCAGATCGCCCGTCACCGGATCGTCTTCCGATTCGGCGTACGCGAAGGTCAACACATTGGTCGAGTAGTCCTTGCCGCGGTACGTGCGGTTCAGCGTGCGGCCTTCTTCGGCATCGACGAAACGCACCGTCAGTTCGCCGTCCGCGAACAGCGCCGCCTTGATCCAGCCGGCCACGGTGGCGCGTGGCAGCAGCGCCTTGTGTTCCGGCCAGGCTTTGGCGGCGGGGAATTGCAGGTTCAATGTCAGTTTCGGGGCGCGGCTCATGCGGTGTCGGTGCGTTGCGTTTTTTGCGTTCGTAGCTTTGGCAGCGTGCGTTGCGGCGGCGGATTCCTTGGACGCCAATCAGCGCCAATCAGCGTGAATCCGCCGGAGCGGCGGTTTTCTGCGAATGCGCATCGTACGCCTCCACAATGCGCGCGACCAGCGGATGGCGCACCACGTCCGCGCTCGTGAAGCGCGTCAGCGCAATGCCGCGCACGTCCGCGAGCACCTGCTGCGCTTCGATCAGCCCGCTCTTGTGGCCGCGCGGCAAGTCGACCTGGGTCGTGTCGCCGGTGACGACCGCCTTCGAGCCGAAGCCGATCCGCGTGAGGAACATCTTCATCT
>DATAQT010000331.1:0-12026 GCA_036264535.1 Paraburkholderia sp.
GCCGTCGCGCCGCCGGAACGCGATGCTGCCGCCGGCAAGACGGCCGCCGCCATGCTCGACCAGGCGCATCAGCGCCAGCGACGTCACCGACTTGCCCGAACCCGATTCGCCGACGATCGCGAGCGTCTCGCCGCGCTCGACCGTGAACGACAGATTGCGCACCGCGTTGAAGGTCGAGTCGCCGCCGCGGAACGCGACAGTCAGATCGTCGACCGCGAGCACGCGCTGCGGCGGCATGGTTTCGATAAGCGGACTGGCGGTGTGCGAGGAAGTCGGCACGGTGATTCCTTTGCTTTGAATTCGAACGGCGTGGCGACGCGCGCGACGGCTAGCGATAGATCGCCGTCACCGGCGCTTCGCCGAGCCGCGCGAAACCGCGGTACATGCCGTCGGTATTGAACGGCAGCGTGACGTTGCCGTGCACGTCGACGGCGACGAGGCCGCCGCGTCCGTCGATCTTCGGCAGGCGGTTCATCACGACGTCGTGCGCGGCTTCCTCGAGCGAGACCTGGCGATAAGCCATTTGCGCGGCGACGTCGTAGGCGGCGACCATGCGCATGAACATTTCACCGGAGCCGGTGGTCGACACTGCGCAGGTCGCGTCGTCGGCGTAGCAGCCCGCGCCGATCAGCGGCGTGTCGCCGACCCGGCCGACCTGTTTGTTGGTCACGCCGCCCGTCGACGTCGCCGCGGCGAGGTGCCCGTGGCGATCGAGCGCGACCGCGCCGACGGTGCCGAACTTGCGGTTCGGATCGATCGGCTCGTGCGGCGTCGGCTCGTTGCTGTCCGTTGCCTCGGACGCGAGCGTCGCGGCGTCGTGATCGAGCATCGGGCGCTGCTGTCCGCGCGCGAGTTGCCATTGGCGATAGCGCGCGTCGGTATCGAAGTAGCTGTTGTCGACGAACTCGAGCCCCTGCGCGGCCGCGAACGCTTCCGCGCCTTCGCCGGTGAACAGCACGTGGTCGCTGTGCTCCAGCACCCGGCGCGCGGCAAGAACCGGATTGCGTACGCGCTTCACGCAGCAGATCGCGCCGGCGTCGAGCGTGCGGCCGTCCATGATCGCCGCGTCGAGTTCGTGCGTGCCGGCCGCGGTGTAGACCGCGCCGTGGCCCGCGTTGAAGAGCGCGCAGTCTTCGAGCAGACGCACCGCTTCGCTGACCGCGTCGAGCGCGCTGCCGCCCTCGGCGAGCACGCGCTGGCCGGCGCTCAGCACCGCGTTGAGCGCCGCGTGATAGTCGGCTTCGGCGCTGGCCGACATCGACGTGCGCAGGATCGTCCCTGCCCCGCCGTGAATGGCAATGACTGCGTTGGAGTTCATCGTTCGGATTGTGGAGTACGGTTGGTTCGGGGAGTGTGGGCTGCCACGACGGCTTTTGCTTCGGGGTCCCTGGCTTTCATGCCTTTGGCTTTGGTATTGCCGGCCTTGGCGCCGTCGCCGGGTTTGACCTTCTCGGCCTTCGCGCGCGCGACTTTGCTTGCGGCACGCGAAGGCTCCTGCGCGGCGCCGGCCGCACTGGACTGCGGATCGAACAGCCACGGCAGCACGAATTCGCTGACCTCGGCGGCCGCCTTGACCGAGCGTTGCGCGCGATACGCTACCGCGTCGCACAAGGCCTCGATCACCGCCAGCACGGCCGAATCGGCATTCGACGCGAGACGCCGGTCGGTGCGGACATACAGCGACAGGTCAGCGAACTGCACGAGCGGCGAGCGCGGACCGTCGGTGAGCGCGAGCACGCGTGCGCCACGTTCGGACGCGCGGCGCGCAAGCTCGATCGTGTCCTCGACATAGCGAGGAAACGCAATGCCGATCACGAGGTCGCCCGCACCCGAGCGCACGAGGTGCCGCGCCGCATGCGACGGGCCGCCGCTCAGCGCGAGCGATTGCACGTTGTCGTGATACGGCAGCAGTCCGTGCTCCATCAGGCTCGCGAGAAACGCGCTGGCGCCGAAGCCGATCACGAACACGCGGCGCGCGGCGATGATCGCGTCGACGGCGGCGTCGGCGGTTGCGCGGTCGATCGACGTGCGCGTCGCGTGCAGATTGTTGGCGGCCTGCTCGAGCGACGCGTCGATCAGATCGTCACCGGCCGCGAGCGTTTCCTGCGCGCTGCGCAGCCGCTCGACCGGCGCGAGCGTCGCCTCGAAGCCGCGCACGAGCGCCTCGCGAAACTGCGGATAACCGTCGAAGCCGAGCGCGCGCGCAAAGCGATTAGCGCTCGCGACCGACGCGCCGACCACGCTCGCGAGTTCGTCGATACGCATGGTCGCCGCGCGGAACAGATTGGCCAGCACGTACTCGCCCATGCGCTGGTGGATCGGCGTGAGCGTCGGCATCGCGGCGGCAATGCGCGCGGCAATGGCCTGCTCGGCGGGGTTCGACACAGCGGACGGGTGATGGATCATGCGAGCGGAAAGGCGCGGTTGTTGCAGGTGAATTGGATGAAATTATATTTACATGAAATACGCGCCGAAAAAAATTCATTTTCATGTTTCGAGGGTTTTCACCGACCAAAGCCCTTCAGACAAGGGTGTTCCGCCTCCGCGTCATGCCGCGCCCCGATGAAAATCCATTTTCATCGGGGCGATCGGGGCCTTCACCGGGCGCTGTGCGCCGCGCTCAGCACGCCACCGCGCTCTGCTCGGGAATGCACATGAGCCGCGCCGCCGGCGACATCACGATGATCAGCGCCTGCACGACAAACGCGAGCGCTGCCGCGACGAGACACACGTCGATGCTCCAGCGCGCGCTGAGCGCGGCGCCCAGCAGCGCGCCCACCGGCCGCGCGCCGTAGGTGGCGGTACTGATCAGCGCGGACACGCGGCCGATCATCCGTTCGGGCGTGATCGCCTGACGCAGCGTCGTCGAGCCGACGACCCACAGGATCGGTCCCGCGCCGAGCAGGAAGAAGCTCGTGAGCGCGAGCCAGAACGATGGCGCGACGAGCGTCGCCACCATCACGAGCGACGCCAGCAGGCCGAACGACGGTCCGATGATCAGCAGACGGCCGAACGCGAGACGTCGCGCTATCGCGGGCGCGGCGAGCGCGCCGCACACCATGCCGACACCATACGCGCCGAGCGTCACACCGACCGCCGATGCATTGAGTCCAAGCCGATGCACCGCGTAGGGCACATACACGGCCTGAAGGATGAAGAAGCCGAGATTGAAGAACACGGCGGTCAGCAGCATCGGCAGCAGCAGCGAATCGCGCAGCACGAAGCGCGTGCCGTCGCGCAACTCCAGCAGGAAATGCCGCCGCGGAGCCGCCACGCGCGACGGCTCGCGCAATCCCGCGAGCAACCCGACCGCCAAGGCCGACAACGCCGCCGCGCCGCCATACGCCCAGCCCGCGCCGATCCAGCCGACCAGCACGCCGCCGAGCGCTGGCCCCGCCGAATACGCGACGCTGCGCGCGAGTTCGAGCCGGCCGTTGGCGCTCGCGAAGGCATCGCGCGGCACGATCGACGGCACCAGCGACGGCGCCGCGACGTTGTAGGCGACCGTGCCCGTCGCGGCGACGAAGCCGAGCGCGGCGAGCAGCGGCAGGTTCAGCGCATGCGTGAGCACGAGCAGCAGCACGCACAGCATCGCGCAGACGCGCACGCTTTCGGCGAGCGTCATCAGCACGCGGCGCGAACGGCGATCGGCCCATACGCCGAGCGGCATCGACAGCAACAGGAACGGCAGCGTCTGCGCGGTTTGCAGCAGACCGGTATCGCGCGCGTTGGCACCGAGCGCGAATACCGCGACGAGCGGCGCGGCGGCGAGGCTGATCTGCTCGGCCGATTGCGCGCACAGGTTCGACCAGACGAGGCGCTGGAACGCGCCGGGCAGACGGCACGCGTTGGCAGGTGAAGGTGGCGAAGAGGAAGACGTGGCGGACATCGATGCACTCCCGAGGCTTGACGTGAAGCGTTCATCGTCGGCGTTCAGGCCTTGCGGGGCGCTCCGCTTCTTGCGGTGTTATTCTTCGCTCGCCATGAATCTCGAAAGCATCCTTTTTACGCAAGGTTTCGGTTCGCGCCGCCAATGCCGCGCGCTGATCGGCGACGGTCGCGTCGGCGTCGACGGTGCCATCCGCACTGATGCCGATGCCGATTTCGCCGTCGATAGCGGCGCGTTGCGCTTTAGCGTCGACGACGTCGAATGGCCGTATCGCGAGCACGCGTATCTGCTGCTGAACAAGCCCGCCGGGTACGAATGCTCGCGCGATCCGCAGCATCATCTGAGCGTGTTCAGCCTGCTGCCGCCGCAGTTCGCCGAGCGCGGCGTGCAGTGCGTCGGCCGTCTCGACCAGGACACCACGGGCCTCTTGCTGCTCTCCGACGACGGCAAGTTCGTGCATCAGTTCACCTCGCCGAAACGCAAGGTGCCGAAGCTCTACGTCGCGACCACGCGCCATCCGCTCGACGACGCGCAACTCACCGCGTTGCGCGACGGCGTGCTGCTACACGGCGAGACCAGGCCGAGCGCCGCGCTCGACGCACAGGCGCGCGACACCCACACGCTCGCGCTCACGGTGCTCGAAGGCAAATACCACCAGGTCAAGCGGATGATCGCGGCCTCGGGCAACCGCTGCGAGGCGCTGCATCGCGAGCGGATCGGCGGACTCGCGCTGCCCGCGACGCTCGCACCCGGTGCATGGCAATGGCTCGACGAAGCTGGCCTCGCCGCACTGCGGGCCGGGTAAACGACAGCTGCACGAAGAGTGCCCGCCTAAGCCCTTGATGCGCTGGAGAAAGCGCGCGCGCATTGCGGGGCATCGCACATACGCCGCTGCGTCGCAGCATGCCCTTGCTTACATGTCGCCCTATACTCGTCTAAACAAACGACTACAAAAGTTTCAAGGAGGGGCGCCATGCATATCGACGGCACGATGGCGTTTTCACAGGCGATGATTACGTTTATCTGTTTTGCGCTGCTGTTGGTCGGCGGATCGCTGGTCATCATGCGGCTGCGGCACAAGTACCAGCCGAGCCTGATCGGCGCGCTGATCGGTGGCATGCTGTGTTTCCTGTTGCTGGAAGTGCTGCCGGCGCTGACGTAATGCCCGGTGGAGCGCCTCGCTCGTTTCGCGCGGCGCATCGATGCGGTGCGGCCTAGGCGCCGCTCCCCGCCGCTTTGCGCAAAAAATCGTCGACGCTCGGATAGCGCAGACGTACCCGCAATTCTTCCTTCAGACGCCGGTTCACGAGTCGTCGCGACTCGCGCATGAACGACAGCAGCATCGGATCGATCTGCTGCTCGGCTTGCGCACGCGTGATGCGCGGCGCACGCGCGAGCCCGAACGCGTCGGCGACCGCGTCGAAATACTCCCCCATCTTCAGCGACGAATCATCGGACGCGTGCAGCGCGCGCGCGGGCCGGCCATGCGTCGCGAGACGCACGAGGATCGCGGCGAGGTCGTCAGCATGGATGTGGTTGGTGTAGACGTCGTCGGCCTCGACGAGCGCCGGCGTGCCTTTTTCGAGCCGCGCGAGCGGCAGACGGTTGCGCGCATAGATGCCGGGAATTCGCGCGATGCTCGCGGCGACGCTGCCGCGCGCGGTCGCGCGCCGCAACTGCCGCTCGGCCGACACGCGACGTTTCGCGCGCGCATTGGCGGGTTGCGTCGCGCGCGTTTCGTCGATCCACGCGCCGCCGCAATCGCCGTAGACGCCCGTCGTGCTCGCGTAAACGATGCGCACCGGTGCCCGCGAAGCGGCGGCCCGGCGCACCCCGTCGGGTACAATACCGGGTGTTTCAGCGTCCAGACCTGAAGCGCGCGCGCGGCGCAGTCGCGCGATCGGCGCGACGGGCGACCTCGCCGCGCCAGCGCCCCTGCGGCCCGCGGCACCCAACGTCGCCAACAGCGCGCGAGTGCGCCGATCGTCGTCGCCGGACTTCTGCGGCGGCGCGAGATGCAGCACCGTCGGCGCGAGGCGCGCGAGCCGTTTGAGGCTGCGGCGTGCATCGAGATCGCCGACGAGCGGCGTCACGCCCACGGCACGCAATTCGGCGCAACGCGCGGCATGGCTCGTCAACGCGAAGACATGCGCGCGCGGCCGCAACAGAGGCACGCAGCGCATGCCGACATCGCCGCATCCTACGATCAGCACGCGCGGGCGGCGGAAGTTTCGTGTCGCATTCATGGTGGACGCATTGTAGCGGTCACACGCAACAGGTACCGCGCGGTTGATCCGGCGGGTCCGATTACGATTCCGACTTTTCGATTTCGAACACTTTATGGCATTTAACGTCACGCTCCGGCAAAGCGGCCGGCAGTTTCAGGTAGAACAGGACGAACCGGTCCTCTCCGCAGCCCTGCGTCAAGGCATCGGCCTGCCGTACGGCTGCAAGAACGGCGCGTGCGGTTCATGCAAGGGCGCGGTCGTGAGCGGCGAGGTCGAACAGCGCGCGCATTCGTCGTCGGCATTGTCGAACGACGAAAAAACGCGTGGCATGGCGCTCCTGTGCTGCGCGACGGCGTGCTCCGATCTCGAAGTCGACATCCGCGAAGTGGCCGGCGTCGGGGACGTGCAGATCAAGAAGCTGCCGTGCCGTGTGAACGCGATCGAGCGCAAGGCCGACGACGTCATCGTCGTGAAGCTGCAACTGCCCGCCAACGAACGTCTGCAATATCTGGCCGGCCAGTACCTCGAATTCATCCTGAAGGACGGCAAGCGCCGCAGTTATTCGATGGCGAGTGCGCCGCACGCCGAAGGCCCGGTCGAATTGCACATCCGTCACATGCCCGGCGGCGCCTTCACCGATCACGTGTTCAACACGATGAAGGAGCGCGACATCCTGCGCTTCGAAGCGCCGCTCGGCACGTTCTTCCTGCGCGAAGACTCGGACAAGCCGATCGTGCTGCTCGCGTCGGGCACCGGCTTCGCGCCGCTGAAGGCGATCGTCGAGCATGCGGTGTTCAAGAACCTCACGCGGCCCATGACGCTCTACTGGGGCGCGCGTCGCAAGAAAGACCTGTATCTGCTCGAACTCGCCGAACAATGGGCGCGCGAGATTCCGAATTTCAAGTTCGTGCCGGTGCTCTCCGAGCCCGATGCGAACGACGCATGGACGGGCCGCACGGGCTTCGTGCATCGCGCGGTGATCGATGATCTGCCCGATCTGTCGGCCTACCAGGTGTATGCATGCGGCGCGCCGGTGATGGTGGAATCGGCCCAGCGCGATTTCACGCAGCATCATCAGCTGCCGGAAGACGAGTTCTACGCGGACTCGTTTACGAGCGCGGCCGATCTCGCGAACGCAGTCTGATTGCCCGAGGGCAAACGGCCTGCCCGCACCCTTGACTGGGAGCTCGCGTGGGCCGTTCGCGCCGAACATGTCAGCCTCGCGGCAAGCCGGCAAATTCGCCTCGATGCAGCGCGGATGCAAATTCATGGTTTACACCGGCGCTTTTCTTATCGTATTCTTTCGCGCATGAACCGCATCCAGTCCGAACCCCGACGTCGCCGCTCGCCGCTCCCCTAGGGACGCCGCTGGCTTCGTCACGGACTCGCGCCACATCCAACCTTGGGCGCAAGCTGTTCGAATCATGAAAGCCACGGCATGCCGTGGCTTTTCTGTTTTTCCGGCCGCCTTTTCGCTGGGCCAAACCGTCACCGTTTCTTCACCCTGCTCTTACCCTTTTGCCTGGAGCTTGCCGTCATGAATTTCAATGAGTATCCAATCGATTCGCTGATGTACATCACGAACCGGCCCGACATCGTTTTCACGCACGGCAAAGGCTCGTGGATTTACGACAGCAACGGCAAGCGCTATCTGGATTTCATTCAGGGCTGGGCGGTCAACAGCCTCGGCCACTGCAACGACGGCATGATCGAAGCGCTGAATCAGCAGGCCAGGCTGCTGATCAACCCGTCGCCGGCGTTCTACAACGAACCGATGGCGAAGCTAGCGAACCTGCTCACGCAGCACAGTTGCTTCGACAAGGTGTTCTTCGCGAACAGCGGCGCCGAGGCGAACGAAGGCGCGATCAAGCTCGCGCGCAAATGGGGCAAGAAGTTCAAGAACGGCGCGTTCGAGATCATCACGTTCGATCACAGCTTCCACGGCCGCACGCTCGCGACGATGTCGGCGAGCGGCAAGCCGGGGTGGGACACGATTTACTCGCCGCAGGTGCCGGGCTTCCCGAAGGCGGACCTGAACGACATCGCGTCGGTGGAGAAGCTGATCAACGCGAAGACCGTCGCGGTGATGCTCGAACCGATCCAGGGCGAAGGCGGCGTGATCCCCGCGACGCGCGAATTCATGCAGCAACTGCGCGAGCTGACGAAAAAGCACAACCTGCTCCTGATCGTCGATGAAGTGCAAAGCGGCTGCGGTCGCGCCGGTACGCTGTTCGCGTATCAACTGTCGGGCATCGAGCCGGACATCATGACGCTCGGCAAGGGCATCGGCGGCGGCGTGCCGCTCGCGGCGCTGCTGTCGAAGGCGGAAATCGCCGTGTTCGAAGCGGGCGATCAGGGGGGCACCTACAACGGCAATCCGCTGATGACCGCGGTCGGCTACTCGGTGATCTCGCAGCTGACGGCGCCGGGCTTCCTCGAAGGCGTGCGCTCGCGCGGCGAATATCTGCGCACGAAGCTGCTCGAGTTGTCCGAAGAGCGTGGCTTCAAGGGTGAGCGCGGCGAGGGTCTGCTGCGCGCGCTGCTGCTCGGCAAGGACATCGGCAACCAGATCGTCGAGAAGGCGCGCGAAATGCAGCCCGACGGCGTGCTGCTGAACGCCGCGCGTCCGAACCTGCTGCGCTTCATGCCGGCGCTGAACGTGAGCACCGAAGAGATCGACCAGATGCTGGCGATGCTGCGCTCGGTCCTCGATTCGCTGTAATCGACCCGGAAGCTCACCGATGACGACGAACACGACGCTGACGATCCGCCGCTTCGACGCGAGCGATACCGAAGCGGTGATCGCGCTATGGCAGGCGGTGTTTCCCGAGTATCGCGACGTGACGCGACCGCAGCGCAATCCGCGTCTGTCGATCGCGAACAAGCTCGCGACGCAGCCGGAGCTGTTCTTCGTCGCGGTGCTCGACGTTCGCATCGTCGGCACCGTGATGGGCGGCTACGACGGGCACCGCGGCTGGCTGTATTCGCTCGCGGTCGACGCATCGGTGCGACGTCATGGCATCGGCACGCGACTCGTTGCGCACGTCGAGAGCGAGTTGACGAAGCTTGGTTGTCCGAAGCTGAATCTTCAGGTGTTGTCGTCGGCGACGGCTGAGTTGCGCGCGTTCTACGATGCGCTCGGTTATCGTGCGGACGCCGTGATCAGCCTCGGCAAGCGGCTCGGCGAATTCGCTGACGCGTCACCAGCGGGCTGATTCGCGTCGTACACCTGATTAAATACAGGCCGCATGCGTTGGTTAGCGCATGCGGCCTTTTTCAATGGTTCTCCGACGAACCGCGCACATATCGGCGGATTCGGACAAACAGCCGATGGCCAGCAGGCGGATTGCCTAGAATCGTTTACGCACGAGACGACACCGGGGCTGGAAAGAAACGTTTGCTGCGGTTCGCGAAGCTCCCCGAGGCGGCTCATGCGACTGAGTTCCAACACGTTGGAATCGTAAGGGGAATCTTCATGGCGACTTATGTGGTACTCATGCAATTCACGGATCAGGGGATCCGTGCGGTCAAGAACAGCACACAGCGAGCCGGGCAAGCGGCAGAGATGGCGAAATCGTTCGGCTGCGAAATGAAGCAGATCTACTGGACGTTGGGGGAATACGACATTGTCTCGGTCATCGACGCGGCAGACGAGCAGAGCTTCCTCGCCTTCGGCCTCGCACTCGGCTCGGCCGGCAATATCCGCTCGCAAACGCTGCGCGCGTTCACAAAAGACGAAATGAGCGCGGTTATCGGGCGACTCCCATAATTCACGCCCGAGCCAGCAAAATAAAACGCGCCCCACGACGTTGCATCGTGAGGCGCGTCGCAAGCCGGACGTGTGCGCGAATCGCACGCGCCCAGCTCATCACCTACCTTATTCACCTGCTTATTCACCCAGATACGCGGCCCGAACCTTCGGATCGTCGAGCATCTGCTTCGCGTCACCCGACATCGTGATCAGCCCGGAATCCATCACGTAGCCGCGATTCGCCGCCTGCAGCGCGAGGCGCGCGTTCTGCTCGACGAGCAGCACGGTCATGCCTTCGGAGGAAATCAGGCGCACCACTTCGAAGATCTTCTCGACCATGATCGGCGACAGACCCATCGACGGTTCGTCGAGCAGCAGCAATTTGGGCCGCGAAATGATCGCGCGCGCCATGGCGAGCATCTGCTGCTCACCGCCCGACAGCGTGCCCGCGTATTGCGATGCGCGCTCCTTCAGACGCGGGAAGAAGCCGAACATGCGCTCGACGTCCGACTTGATGGCGTCGGCATCGTTACGCAGATACGCGCCCATCTGCATGTTCTCGACGATCGACATGCGCGCGAAGATGCCGCGCCCTTCCGGCACCATCGCGAGACCGCGCTTGAGCAGTTCATGCGCGGGCAGCCCCTTGATCGACTGACCCATGTACTCGATGTCGCCGGCCGCATACGCCTTCAGGCCGGTGATCGCCTTCATCGTCGTGGTCTTGCCCGCGCCGTTCGCGCCGATCAGCGTGACGAGTTCGCCCTGCCCGACCTCGAGGTCGACACCCTTGACCGCCTGGATGCCGCCGTAGTTGACCTGCAGGCCCTTGATTTTCAACATTGCTTGCGTCGTGGACATCAGTGGACCCCCGCACCCAGATAAGCTTCGATCACCTTCGCATCCTTCTGCACGTCCTGCGGCAGACCCTGCGCAATCACCTTGCCGTAG
Source organism: Paraburkholderia sp. (assembly GCA_036264535.1). Taxonomy (GTDB): domain Bacteria; phylum Pseudomonadota; class Gammaproteobacteria; order Burkholderiales; family Burkholderiaceae; genus Paraburkholderia. Next base: position 10,820 of record DATAQT010000331.1, read on the forward strand.
TCGAGGACCGTCATCTGGTTGCACAGACCCATCACGAGCTTCACGTCGTGCTCGATCAGCAGAATCGTCTTGCCGTCCGAGCGGATCTTGTCGAGCAGCTTGGTCAGCTCGACCTTCTCGGTCGCATTCATGCCGGCCGCCGGTTCGTCGAGTGCGAGCAGCTTCGGATCGGTCGCCAATGCACGCGCGATTTCCAGCCGACGCTGGTGGCCATACGACAGGTTGCGCGACGTGTAGTCCGCGTATTGCGTGATCCCGACGTAGTCGAGCAGTTCGAGCGCGCGCTCCTTGATCTCGCGCTCTTCCTTGCGCTCGGCCGGCGTCTGGAACACCGCGCCGATCAGGCCGTGCTTAGTGCGCACGTGCCGCCCGACCATCACGTTTTCGAGCGCGGTCATGCCGCCGAACAGCCGGATGTTCTGGAACGTGCGCGCGATGCCGGCCTTCGCGACCTGATAGACCGCGGTCGGCGTGTAGTTCACGTCGTCGAGCTTGAACTCGCCCGAGTCCGGCGTGTACAGCCCCGTAATCACGTTGAAGAAGGTCGTCTTGCCGGCGCCGTTCGGGCCGATCAGACCATAAATTTCGCCCGCGCGGATCTGCAGGCCGACTTCGGACAGCGCCTGCAAGCCGCCGAAGCGCTTGTTGACGCCCTTCACGGACAGACGGATCGCCGCGTTGTTGCTTACGTTATCGCTCATGTCTTTTTCTCCACCGGACCTTATGCGCGCACCGGCTTCTTGCCGCTACGCTTCGCCAGTTTCGCGATCTTGTCTTCGTGCTTCGGCGCGGGCCACAGGCCTTCCGAGCGATACAGCATGATCACGACCATCGCGAGACCGTACAGCAGCTGACGGATCACTTCGGTATCGACGATTTCATGGCCGAAGATCATGTTCTGCAGCGGACCCATGGTCGAGCGCAGGAACTCGGGGAACACCGCGAGCAGCACCGCGCCGAGGATCACGCCCGGAATGTGGCCCATGCCGCCGAGCACCACGCAGGCGAGCACCACGACCGATTCCCAGAACGTGAACGATTCCGGCGACACGAAGCCCTGGAACGAGCCGAACATCGCGCCCGACAGGCCGCCGAACGACGCGCCCATCGCGAACGCGAGCAGCTTCACGTTGCGGGTGTTGATGCCCATCGCCTTGGCGGCGATTTCATCTTCGCGGATCGCGGCCCACGCACGGCCGATACGCGA
>DATAQT010000167.1:0-20307 GCA_036264535.1 Paraburkholderia sp.
CCAGCTACGCCTTCGCGCTGGTATCGGTCGCGGCCGCGTTGCAGATGGACGGCGACCAAGTGCAGAGCGCACGCATCGCGCTCGGCGGCGTCGCCCACAAACCGTGGCGCGCGAACGCGGCCGAGCAGATGCTGAGCGGCCAGCCGCTCAGCCAGGCCACGCTGAAGAACGCCGCCGCGGCCGCGTTGAGCGGCGCGCAGCCGCGCCACGACAACGCGTTCAAGGTCCAGCTCGCGCAACGCGCGATCGTGCGTGCGGTCAATCAGGCCGCCGGTAACGTGGGAGGTGTCGCATGACTTTGATCGGACAACCGCTCGATCGCGTCGACGGTCTCCTGAAGGTGACCGGCGACGCCCGTTATGCCGCCGAATTTCCCGAGGCGCGACTCGCGCATGCGGTGCTGGTGACGAGCACGATCGCCGCCGGCACGATCGCGTCGATCGATGCGAGCCGCGCCGAGGCGGTACCCGGCGTGCTGCTCGTGATGACCTACCAGAACGCGCCGCGCCTGCCGAACGGCGGCCGGCCCGCGCTCGCGCCGCCCGCGGGGCGCCACCTGTCGCTTCTGCAGGACAACGCGGTGCATTACAACAACGAGCCGGTCGCGGTGGTCGTCGCCGATACGCTCGAACATGCGGCCGATGCCGCGCGCCAGTTACGCATCGCCTATCAGCCCGGCGCGGCGGCGCTCGACTTCGCGCAGGCGAAAGCGCACGCGCATGCGCCGGACAAGCCGCAGGGCCGCCAGACCGACACGCAGCGCGGCAGCTTCGAGGACGGCATGCAGAGCGGCGAGGTGCATATCGACGCCACCTACACGACACCGATCGAGCATCACAACCCGATGGAGCCGCACGCGACGATGGCGCACTGGGACGGCCCGCAGCTGACGGTCTACGATTCGACCCAGGGCGTGAGCGGCGCCGCGCAGGCGCTCGCGAAGACGTTCGCGATCCCGGCCTCAGACGTGCGCGTGATCTCGCCGCTGATTGGCGGCGGTTTCGGCTGCAAGGGCTCGTCGTGGTCGCACGTGTCGCTATGCGCGATGGCCGCGCGGCAAACCGGGCGGCCGGTGCGGCTCGCGCTCGAACGTCCGCAGATGTTCGGCCCGGTCGGCGCGCGGCCGCGCACCGAGCAGCACTTCGTGATCGCCGCGCGGCGCGACGGCACCTTGACCGCGATGCGTCACGACAGCATCTCGAACACCTCGATGATCGAAGACTGGACCGAGACCTGCTGCATGGTCACGCGCATGCTGTACGCGGTGCCCAACCAGGTCACGACGCACCGGCTCGTGCAGCTCAATGTCGGCACGCCGACCTTCATGCGCGCGCCGGGCGAGACCACCGGCTCGTTCGCGCTCGAATCGGCCATGGACGAACTCGCCGTCGCGCTGAAGATGGACCCGCTCGCGCTGCGCCTGAAAAACTACGCGGATAGCGATCCGCAGGAGCACAAGCCGTGGTCGGGCAAGTCGCTGCGCGAGTGCTATGAGATCGGCGCGCAGAAGTTCGGCTGGTCGCGTCGCCCGCACGCGCCCCGTTCGATGCGCGAGGGCAACACGCTGATCGGCTACGGCATGGCGACCGCGACCTATCCGGCCAACCGCAGCGAGGCGTCCGCGCTCGCGCAGATTCTGCCCGACGGCACCGCGGTGGTCGCGTCGGGCACCCAGGATCTCGGCACCGGCACCTACACCGTGATGACCCAGGTCGCCGCCGACGCGCTCGGCTTCACGCCCGAGCAGATCCGCTTCGCGCTCGGCGATTCGTCGCTGCCGCGCGCGCCGGGCTCGGGCGGCTCGCAGTCGGCGGCGGGCGTGTCGCCCGCGGTGCGCGACGCGGCGAGCCAGGCGCGCAGCCAGCTGATCGCGCTGGCGCTCGCCGACGCGGCGTCGCCCGTGCATGGCCTGCCGCTCGACGACGTCACCGTCGAAAGCGGCTGGGTCGTGAGCCGCTCGCAACCCAGCAAACGCGATCCGGCCGCGGCGATCATCGCCCGCTCGGGCGGCAAGCCGATCGAGGCGAACGCGACCGCGAAACCCGGCGACGAGAAACAGAAGTATTCGTTCCACTCGTTCGGCGCGGTGTTCGTCGAAGTCCACGTCGACGCCGAGCTCGGCACGATCCGCGTGCCGCGCGTGGTCGCGGTGTACGACGTCGGCCGCATCCTGAATCACAAGACCGCGCGCAGCCAGATGCTGGGCGGGATCGTGTGGGGGATTGGGGCGGCGCTGCAGGAGGAAAGCACGCTCGATACACGCTACGGGCGCTTCACGAACGCGAACCTCGCCGAGTATCACGTGCCGGTGAACGCCGATATCGGCACGCTCGATATCACCTTCCTCGACCGGCCCGATCCGTATATCAACTCGCTCGGCGTGCGCGGAATTGGCGAGATCGGCATTACGGGCGTGGTGGCGGCGATCGCGAACGCGGTATATCACGCGACCGGCGTGCGGGTGCGCGACCTGCCCATCACGCTGGACAAGGTGGTGAGCACTTGAACGGGCGATGGTGACCGGCGCATGGCACGGGTCACGGAGCGGCAGGCGGCTCGCATCGCCGCTTGCCTCCCACCCCGTTGCAACGCACAATCGGTGTCATTCCTGACTCCCGGTATCCGCCGATGGCCTACGCCTCGCTCGCCACCGGCGTGTTGCTCGCCGCCGGATTCGGCTCGCGCTTCGATCCGCACGGGCTGCACAACAAACTGCTGGCGCGCCTGCCCGACGGCACGGTAGTCGCGCATGAAGCCGCGCATCGGCTGCTGCGGGTCGTGACGCGGGTGCTCGCCGTGGTGCGGCCGGGGTCCGACGCGCTCGCCCGCGTGCTGAACGACGCCGGCTGCGATGTGGTGTTCGTGCCGAGCGCCGAGCGCGGCATGGGCGCGAGCCTCGCCGCGGGCATCGCGGCGAGCGACGACGGTGAGGCCTGGATCGTCGCGCTCGCCGACATGCCGCGCATCGCGCTGCCAACTATCGAAGCGGTCGCCCGCGCGCTCGACAACGGCGCGCCGCTCGTCGCGCCGTTCTACGACGGCCAGCGCGGCCATCCGGTCGGCTTCGGCCTCGAGCATCGCGACGCGCTGCTCGCGCTCGACGGCGACACCGGCGCCAAAGCGCTGCTGATGTCCCAGGCGCTGACGCGCATCGACGTCGACGACCCGGGCATCCTGCGCGACGTCGATACGCCCGACGATCTGCGCACGCTCTAGCGGCTCGAATCAGGCTCGCCGAGACTGGCCGCCCGCAGCCGGTCGAAATCGAGAATGGCGATCTCCCCGGACTTGAGGCTCACGATGCGTTGACTCTCGAGACTCCTGAGCAACTGATTCGTGGTCTGCCGCGACAAGGACACCATCGAAGCCAGGCTGTCCTGCGAGAGTCGTATCCTCGTCTGCGAAGCATTCAGACCGCCATAACCGCCGGCGATCACCAGCAAGCGGTTCGCCACGCGCTGCGCCGCGGGCAACAGCCTCAACGCCTCGGTGTTCTCGAACGAAACCCGTAGTCTTTGCGCCATCAACAACGCGAAATCGCGCCAATAGCGCGGCGTGGCTTCGAGCAGATCCCGCAGCGCGGTTTCGGGAACGTGCAACAGCAGCGTTCTGCTGACGGCGGTCGCATCGTTCGGACGCGGCAGGCCGTCGAACAACGAGATTTCGCCCACCCACGCGGTCGGTCCAAGTTCCGCGAGCAACGCCTCTTTCCCGTCCAGCCCGACCGAACCGATTGCGAGCGCGCCGCCCAGCACCGCATACAGACCATCGGACGGGTCGCCGCGCCGATACAGCGGCTGGCCTTTTTCGAGCGTGACCAGGTCGGCATGACTCACGAGATCGTTGCGCAACTCGACGGGCAGGCTCCGGTACCACGGCGTCGTTTCGAGTTGCGTCCGGTAGCGGTGCAGGCTGGATTCCATTGGCGTATCGACCTGTCGTGTATCTGACAGATTTTAGGCGGCTTCGCGCCCATCATAGGGGCTCGCATCCTCAAACAAGGAGTACCGACGTGAGCTCATCCGCAATCAGTCTGAAGAACGACGTTTCGCCGGCCGAATGGGAGGCGCGCGTCAATCTCGCGGCCGCCTACCGTCTCACCGCGCTATTCGGGTGGGACGATCTGGTGTTTACCCACATCTCGGCGCGCGTGCCGGGGCCCGAGCATCATTTCCTGATCAACCCGTACGGCATGATGTTCGACGAGATCACCGCGTCTTCGCTCGTCAAGATCGACCTCGACGGCCGCAAGGTCAGCGAATCGCCGTATGACGTCAATCCGGCCGGCTTCACGATCCATAGCGCCATCCATGCGGCACGCGAAGACGCGCTCTGCGTGATGCACACCCACTCGGTCAACGGCGTGGCCGTGTCTGCCCAGGCGGAGGGCTTGTTGCCGCTCTCGCAGCAGTCGCTCGGTGTGCTCGCCTCGCTCGGCTATCACGACTACGAGGGCATTGCGCTCAACGAAGCCGAAAAGCCGCGTCTCGTTCAGGACCTCGGACACAACACGAATCTGATGCTGCGCAACCACGGCCTGCTGACGGTCGGCAAAGCGCCGGCGGACGCGTTCGTCGCCATGTATTTCTTCGAGGCGGCCTGCATGATCCAGGTACGCGCACAGGCGGGCGGCGGCAAGCTCCTCCCGATCGCACAGCCGATTCTCGACAACATCAAGGAGCAGATCAAGGTCGCGACGCGGGGCGCCACGCCCGGCGCGCTCGTGTGGCCGGGCCTGCTGCGCCGGCTCGATCGTCGTAACCCCGGCTTTGCCGACTAAAGGCCCGGGCGTCGCGGAAAGCATCATGGACCGCGTTGCCGATGCGAGGCAACGCGGATGCAATCGGTAAGCGAGGTGAGAAGCGGTATGGCAAAGATCTATATCTACGGCGCGGGCTCGATTGGCTGCTATGTCGGCGGACGGCTGCTGGCGGGTGGCAGCGACGTGCATTTCATCGGGCGTGCACGGATCGCCGGGCAGTTGCGCAGCCACGGCATCACGCTGTCACGTCACGACGATAGCCGCTGGCACGTGCCCCCGGAGCGGACCGTCGTGTCGACCGACGCGGCCGCCGCGGCCGACGCCGACCTCGTGCTGGTCACGGTCAAATCCGCCGCGACGGCGACGGCCGGGGCGGAACTGGCGAGTGTGCTGCGCCCCGGCGCGATCGTCGTGAGCTTGCAGAACGGCGTCGGCAACGCCGACGTACTGCGCGCCGCGCTGCCGCGGCATACGGTGCTGGAAGGGATGGTGCCGTTCAATGTGGTCGAACGCGGCCCCGGCGCGTTTCACCAGGGTTCGGCGGGTGAGCTCGAAATCCGTCATTCGCCGGCCATGCAACCGTTCGTCGAGGCGTTCAGGCGGGCGGGTCTGCCGCTGATCCAGCACGACGACATGTTGCCGGTGCAGTGGGCCAAGCTGCTGCTGAATCTGAACAACGCCATCAACGCGTTGGCGAACCGGCCTTTGAAGGAAGAGCTGTCGCAACGCGCGTACCGACTCTGCCTCGGCATGGCGCAAAAGGAAGCGCTCGCGCTGCTGAAGCGGGCCGCGATCCGGCCGGCCAGAGTGACGCCGCTGCCGGCCACGTGGATACCTCGCGTGCTCGGCGTACCGGATGCGTGGTTCGAACGGCTGGGCCGCACGATGCTGACGATCGATCCGCTCGCGCGCTCGTCGATGTCCGACGATCTGGCGGCCGGCCGCGCCACGGAAATCGACTGGATCAACGGCGAGGTCGTGCGCCTCGCCAAGCGCCTCGGGCAGGCCGCGCCGGTCAATGCGCGGCTATGCGAACTCGTCCGGCAAGCCGAGCGGGCCGAGGTACGTCCTTCGTGGTCAGGTGAAGCGCTGCTGGCCGAGCTTCGCGCCGCGGTTAATGGCGCTGCGGTCGATACCGTAGCACCGCGCAACGCGGTTTGAATGAAGATACGGTTGCGCGGATACTAGAACCGGTACCCCATGAAACCAAAACGGAAGTCGTCAGCCTTTCATTCCGGATCTAAGCCGACGGGTTCGCTTCAGAACTGCTCGTTCGCGATATCGATCGCGCCCGAAGCGCCGCCCAGAATCGTCTCTTTGAATGCGTGGGCTTTCGGCAGAATCTTTTCCACGTAGAAACGCGCCGTGGCGAGCTTGGTCCGGTGAAATTCCGGGTCTTCGTCCGCGGCAAGTTTTCGCGCTGCGACGAGCGCCGCGCGCGCCATCTGCCAACCGCCGCAGACATAACCGAGCATCATCAGATATTCGACCGAGCTGGCCAGCGCCGCGTCGACGTCGGTCGTCAATGCGCGCAGCAGCCACCGCGTCGCGTGTTCGAGCGCCTGCACGCCGGCCGCCAAAGCGGTGCCGATCGATACAAGCTGCGCATCCGCGCTGCGTTCGAGTTCGAACGCGACGCCGCGCATTTCCGCAATCAGCTCGAACAGCGCGGCCCCACTGTTCGACGCGAGCTTGCGCGCGACGAGGTCAGCGGCCTGAATGCCCGTCGTACCCTCGTAGATCGTCGCGATTCGCGCGTCGCGCAGAAACTGGCACGCGCCGGATTCCTCGATGTAGCCCGTCCCGCCATGCACCTGTACCCCGAGCGACGCAATCTCGACGCCGAGCTCGGTGCACCATCCCTTCAGCACCGGAATCAGCAGATCGACACGCGCCTGAGCGCGCGCCCGCTCGCGCTCGTCCGCGTGCCGGTGCGTGCGATCCATGTCGGCGGCCATCACGTAGGCGAACGCGCGCATTGCCTCGATCTGCGACTTCATCGTCAGCAACATGCGCCGCACGTCGGGGTGGTGAATGATCGCGACCGCCCGGGAAGCGCGGCTCGTCGCGACGCGCCCCTGCACCCGCTCCTTCGCATACTCGCGGGCTTGCTGGTACGCGCGTTCCGCCATCGCTAGCCCTTGAATGCCGACCTTCTGGCGCGCTTCGTTCATCATCGTGAACATGTGCGCGAGACCTTTGTTCTCCTGTCCGACCAGATAGCCGATCGCGCCATCCTTGTCGCCGAAGCTCATCACGCAGGTCGGACTCGCATGGATACCGAGCTTGTGTTCGAGCGACACGCAATGGACATCGTTGCGCTGGCCCGGCGAACCGTCGGCGTTCAGCAGGAACTTGGGCACGAGGAACAGCGAAATGCCACGCACGCCTTCCGGCGCGTCCGGCGTGCGAGCCAGCACGAGATGGATCACGTTGTCGGTCATATCGTGGTCGCCCCACGTGATGAAGATCTTCTGGCCATACAGGCGATAGTGATCGCCCTGCGGCACCGCCTTCGTGCGCACCGCGGCGAGGTCCGATCCGGCTTGCGGCTCGGTCAGATTCATCGTGGCCGTCCACGCGCCGCCGATCAGTTTGGGCAGATAGCGCTGCTTCAGATCGTCCGAGCCGTGCTGGCGCAAGGCCTCGGTCGCGCCGGCCGTCAACAGCGGACACAGCGCGAACGCCATGTTCGACGAATTCCACATCTCCACGGCCGCCGCATGCAGCAGTTCGGGCAGCCCCTGGCCGCCGAACGCGGGGTCGCCGCTCAGGCCGTTCCATCCGCCCGCGACGAATTGCTGGTACGCCGACGCGAAACCGTGGGCGGCGCTCACGCCGTCTGCGGTCAGACGCGCGCCCTCTTCGTCGCCGGTTTTGTTGAGCGGCGCAAGCACTTCCGCTGCGAGCTTCGAGGCTTCTTCGAGTACGGCTTCAGCCAGCTCCGGCGACACTTCCTCGAAGCCAGGCAACGACGACAGCGCGGCGAGATCCGCCAGTTCCGTCATCACGAAGCGCATGTCGCGCAGCGGTGCAATATAGGTGCTCATGGTTTCGTCCCGAATCAGTTCTGCTGCAGTTTGTCGAGTTCGCCGGACAGCTCCGGCAAAACCTTGAAGAGACCGCCGACGATCCCGTAGTCGGCGACCTGGAAAATCGGCGCCTCCTCGCCCTTGTTGATCGCGACGATCACCTTCGAATCCTTCATTTGCGTCGCAACACGACGAAGCACGGCGGACGTGTCTCCTCTGGCGAGATCGTTGGCGTATCATCGAGTGAGGTTCCCGGACCGTTGCCTGGCCGCACTTCGATCACCGCGATGGAATGCATGGTGAGGCCGTGCGGCGCTGCGCAATATCCCCCGTATAGGGGACTGCGCTCGCATGGCCGGGGGATCGTCAGGGTTGCGCCGAATCTGCGAGCCACCAATGCAAATGATCGACGTCACAGCGCGAGGCATGCCCTCTCTGCTTCTGGCCACGAAGCTCGTGCCACCGCGCTTGCCGTCCGGATTGATCGAGCGGCCGCGGCTCGTCGGGCTGACGGCCCAGGCCGAAAACAAACGGCTCATCGTCATCAAGGCGCCCGCGGGCTTCGGCAAAACGTCGCTCGCGCTCGTGTGGCTCGAGCGGCTGCGCGCGAGCGGCGCGCACGTGGCCTGGCTCTCGCTCGACCCCGACGACGACGAGCCGGCCCGTTTCCTCCACTATCTCGCGCAGGCCTTGCGGCATGCGTGCGGCGAGGTCGGCGCGTCGGCGATCGGCCTGACGGCCGAGGCGTCGCTCGTGCCCGCGCAGTCGGTCGTGGCGACACTGATCAACGAACTGCTCGAAGTCGAAGACGAGGTCTATCTGTTCCTCGACGACTATCACCTGATCAGCCTGCCCATCATTCACGAGGTCGTCGCGTTCTTTATCGAGCACATGCCGTCGCACGTGCACCTCGTGGTCTGCACGCGGGTCGATTCCGCGCTGCCGCTCGCGCGCCTGCGGGCCAGTAACGAACTGCTGGAAATCGACGCGGCGGCGCTGCGCTTTAACTTCCACGAAACGCAGTGCTTCATCGAGCGCGAGTGCCCCGGCATGGGCCCGTCCACCGTCAAGTCGCTGTACGCGAGCACCGAGGGCTGGGCCGCGGCGCTACGCATTTCGGCCTCGGTGCTGGCCCGCGAGGAACCTGCGCCCGGTGCCGGGGCCGCCACGCCATCGGGCGCGTCGAGACCGTTCGCCGCTTACCTCGAAGACATGCTCAGGCATCTGCCGGAGCAGAAAGTCGGCTTCATGCAGCGCACGTCGATCCTCGACCGGCTGACCGCGTCGCTGTGCGAGGCGGTCACGGGCGTCGAGGACAGTCAGGGCATGCTGGAGGCGATCGCCGCGCGTCAGCTTCTGCTGGAGCCGATGGACGTCGAAGGGCGCGCGTTCCGCTATCACCATCTGATGCGCGACTACCTGCGCCAACGGCTCGAAACGCAGCACCGCCACGAAGTCGCGGACTTGCATCGCCGCGCGTGTCAGTGGTACACGCAACAGGAGCAATGGACGGACGCGGTGCGCCACGCGATCGCGGCCGGCGCGACCGACGAGGCAATCGCGCTGATGGGCCGCTGCGCCATGTCGCTCGTCACGAAAGGCGATCTGCTCACGCTGCTCGGCTGGCAGCGCCAGTTCCCGGCACACCTGATGCGCGGGCAGGTGCAGGTCAGGCTCGCGATCGCCTGGGGCATGGCGCTGGCGTTGCGCTTCGACGACGCGCTGACGATGCTCGATGCGATCGAGCGCGACACCGCTCTCGACACAGGCCCCGAAACCGCGCGCATGCGCTGGGAGTGTCAGGCCATCCATGCGGTCCTCGCCGGTTTGCAGGACGATCCGCAACGCGCGCTGCCGATCGCGCAGGCCTGTCTCGATCGACCGTCGGAAGATGCGTGGACCACCAACGTCGTGTCCAACGTCGTGCGCTTCGCGCACTGGAAAGCGGGCCGGCTCGAAGCGCTCTATGCGACCCCGTGGATTCCCTATTCGATCGAAGATGACCAGCGCAACGTGTTCTCCTCGGCCTACCGGCTGTGCCTGCTCGGCCACGCCGAAATGCAGCAGCTGCACTTCGTGCTGGCCGAGCGGTATTTCATCAGATCGATGCATCTGGCCGAGCGTTACTCGGGTCCGCAGTCGATCTCCGCCGCGCTGTGCGCGCCGATGCTCGCGCAGATCCGCTACGAGCAAGGCCGCCTCGATGAAGCCGAAGCGCTGCTCCTCGATCTGATGCCGATCATCGACGCGGCCGTCCTGCTCGATAGCGTGCTGATCGCGTATCGTTTGCTGATCCGGATTGCGATTGCGCGCTCGAACTCAGCGCACGCCTACGCGCTGCTCGACCACGCGCAAGACCTCGGGCACCAGCGAGGCTGGCCGCGCCTCGTTGCGGCGGCGCTCGTCGAGCGCACGCGGCTGCATATCAGCGAAGGAAGAATGACGGAAGCCGCTGCGTGTGTTTATCAACTCGACGGTCTCGCGGCGCGCGACCCGGACTCGTCGACGCCCGTGTCGGCGGAAATCGATAACTATCGCGCGCTGGCGGCCGGCTGCGTGGCGATGGCGCAGAGCCGCACGCGCGAAGCCGTCGAGCATCTGAGCGCCGCGCGGCGCAGCGCCGAAAGCCGTCACGGCGACTACCTCGCGTTACGCTTGCGCACCACGCTCGCGCTCGCGTGGATGAGCGCGGGTCAGGTGAGCGAGGCGGTCGAGGTGTTCGGCGAGGTCGTCAAAGTCGCCGCGCCCGCCGGCATCTACCAGTCCATTCTCGACCAGGGCACGAGCGTCGGAGCGCTGCTGCAAGCGATGCGCGACGATCACCGCGGCGCGGCGGGCAATCCCGCGCGAAGCAGGGAGATCGCGAACTACATCGAGCGTCTTTGCGACGGCTGGCGTGCGCTGTATCAGCCCGGCAGCCACGCCCAGCGCGACGCCGAACGCGAAGCGCTGAGCGCGCGGGAGAGCGAAATTCTCGGCTTGATCGCGCAAGGGCAGTCGAACAAGGAAATCGCGCGCAGCCTCGGAATTGCGCCTGAGACGGTCAAATCGCACGTGAAGAGCATCTTCGTGAAGCTCGAAGTCGACAAACGCGCGCATGCCGTGTCACGCGCGCAAGCGTTGGGACTGTTGCGCCACGGCTAGAAAACGGGGCATCGCGCGGAACGCGGCGCGCACTCACTTCGCCACCACGAATGCGGCAGCATGCAGCAGCACGCCCGCCATGCCTCCGACGAGCGTGCCATTGATGCGCACGTATTGCAGATCACGGCCAATCTGCGCTTCGATCTTGCGGCTGACCTCCCGCGCGTTCCAGCTTTTGACGACCTCGACGATCAGCGCCGACAGTTGCCCCCGATAGCGCACGACCAGCGCATGGGCAAGTTCCAGCCACCATGCATTCAACTTGTGCTGAATCGCGGGCGCACCCGCGATCGCCTTGCCGAGCGAGACCAGCAAAGCCGTCGCGATACCGCGCGCGGCCGGTCGCTTCGCGCCGAGCTCGGCCATCACCTGTCCGCGCGCATGGTCGAGCAGCACGCGGGAATAGTCGGCCTGCCTGAAATGCCGGATGCAGTCGCGCATCAGTGACTTGCCGAAACGGCGGTAGGTGGTCGACGTCTGCAATTGCCCGGCGAAATCCTGCAACGCGCCGTCGAACTGGCGGCGCAGCGCGTGCTCCGGGTTCTCGACCACTTCGTGCACGAGCGTGACGATGCCTTCGACGAATCTGTCGACGATGTACCCATCGAATCGCGCGGGCGTGTAGCGCGACGCTTCGCTGAATTTCGCCTTGAGCAAGCCCGCGTTGTCGACGAGCCACTGCTCCAACGCGCGAAGTCCGCGCTCGACGAACGGCTGATGCCGATCGCCTTCGGCGAGAATCCGCAGCATGTAGCCGGCAGCGCGTGATACGTCGAGCGTGCGCAAGCGCGGTATCACGATGCGGTCGATGAAGCGCGTCATGTCGTCTGCGTCGATGGCGTTCAGCAGGCCGGGCAGAGACCCGACGACGGCATCCGCGACGGCCTCGCTGTTTGCCCTGTCGGTCAGCCAATGCGCCAGTGCTTGCGAAGCGTTGTGATGCTTCAGCCTTGCAGTGATCAACTCCGGCGCCAGGAAATTGTCCTCGACGAACTGGCCGAGGCTCGCGGCGATGCGTTGCTGATTGCGCGGGATGATCGCCGTATGCGGGATCGGCAGACCCAACGGATGCCGGAACAGCGCGACCACCGCATACCAGTCCGCGATCGCGCCGGCCGTGCCCGCCTCGGCAAAAGCGCGCAGCCAGCCAAGCCACGGATAGCGCGCCTGATAGACGACGCACACGAGCAACAACAGGAGCGTGCCGGCGAGCAGACACGTCGCGGCCACGCGCATACGGCGCAGGCTCAACCTTCCTCCGCGCGAAGAAACTTGCGCACGATGGGCGCGACTTCCTGCGCGCGCGTGATCAGAAACAGATGACCGTCGTCGATCACATACAGCGTCGCATGGGGGATGCGCGCCGCAAGAATCTTCGCGTTGGACAGCGGCACGATCGGATCGTCGTTGCCGTGCATGACGAGCGTCGTCTGGCGCAAGGTACAGAGCCACAGCAGGCTGGTCCAGCCCCATGCGGCCATCAGTTGATACAGATAGCCGCGCCCGCGCGGCGGCTGGATATGGCGGCTGTGCTCGCTGAGCAGGTCCGGGTCGCGCCGGTAGGCGCCGCCGTAGATTTCCGCTCCGACCCGTTGCAGGTAGGCGGGATCGGTATAACGTCGCGGCCCGATCAGCTTCGTGAGAACGGAGAGTTTGGCCGGCACCATCAGCACACCCGGCGAGGTCGCGGCAAGAATCAGCCGGCGGCATCGCTGCGGATAGTGCCGGGCGAACTGCTGCGCGAGCGCGCCGCCCCACGACACGCCGAGCGCGTCGACCGGGCCGTCGTGGCCAAGCCGCCGCAGCAGCTTGTCGGTCAGCACCGCGAGGGTCGAAAACCGGTACGGCGCGAGAGGCGCCGGCGAGCCGCCCACCCCGGGAACGTCGAATATGACGACACCGACATCCCCGAGTGCTTCGACGAAAGGCTCGACCAGTTCCAGATTGGCGCCAATACCGTTGAAGATGACGAGCGGCGGCGAGGCGTCACTGCCCTCCCGGACGCCGACACGCACCAGTTGGCCGTCCAGATCGATCATCCGGATTTGCATGCTGCTGACAGACTCGGTCGTGGTATTCATTTCTTTCATCCGTACTAAACCTCCCCGCAACATCGTTCGCCGTCGTATCGGCGTCTGACGACGCCATTGCCACCGTTGCCGCAGGCGTGCCTTAGCGGGCAGGTTGCAGCAGCGCCTTCAATTCCTCGACGTTCTCGGCGACGCGGCGCGTAATCACCGCATAGCTGTCGGCATGGACACGGTACGCCGTTTCGGCAAGTTCGCGCACGTCGGCCAGCACCGTCTGCCACGCTTTCGACGCCTGCTGCGTCGCTTCACCGGCGGCCGCGGCCGAAGCCGGCTTGCCCGATGCGCCATTCTGCTGCGCGACCAGCGACTGCAGTCGGGTCATCGCCGCGCTCAGCATGGCCGTCTGTCTCTGACCGAGCGTCTGCAGACCTGACAGCGCCGTCGTGTTGGCGGTTGCCAGTGCCTCGAAGTCCTTACGGCGCGACTCCAGGATGGCGCTCGCGTCGAAGGCCGGCAGCTTGAACTGTTTGAAGAGCTTCAGGTACTCAGCAAAAAAACTGTTGTTCTGGGTTGATTCCATGGTTGGTTCTCCGAATAAAACGGGTTGAATCGATGGCGGCGTGCAACGCCGCCACGTTGTGTGCGTCACGCTTCCATGACGTAGGTGCCGGGTGACGCGACGAGCGACGGATTCCGCTCGTTCCCGAGCGCAGCCGGCGCTGCGCGCTTCTCGCCGGAGCGCGCGGACAGCCAGTCGCGCCAATCGCTCCACCACGAGTCCTTGTGCGCCTGCGCACTCGCCAGCCACGCGTCGGCCTGCACCGGCAGTTCACCATTGAGGTAGAACTTCGACTTCGGATTGCCGGGCGGGTTGATCAGACTCTGGATATGTCCGCTCGAACTCAGCACGAATCGTGTGTCGCCGCCGAACAGCCGGGCGGTGTTGTAGACGCCCTTCCACGGCGTGATGTGATCGGTGATACCGGCCACCACATACTTGTCGCACGTGACCTGGGACAGGTCGATCGGCGTATCGAGAATGCTCAGCGCGCGAGGCTTCGTGAACAGGTTGCCCATGAAAATGTCGAGCAACTGACCGTGCAGCGCGGCCGGCAAACGCGTCGTGTCGTTGTTCCAGTACAGGATGTCGAACGCGGGCGGCGTCTTGCCCATCAGGTAGTTGTTGACCCAGTAGTTCCAGACGAGATCATTGGGTCTCATCCACGCGAACACGCGGCCCATCTCTTCGCCGGCCAGTACGCCGCGCGACGTGCTCGCCTGCTTGGCCGCCGCGACGGCTTCGGGGGTCGCAAACAGACCGAGTTGCGAATCCGCCGTGTTGTCGAGCACGGCCACCATCAGCGAGGCCGCGTGCACCGATTGATCGCCGCGGCTCGCCAGGAGTCCAAGCAAGGCCGAGATCGTCATCGCGCCAGAACACGCGCCGTGCAGATTGACGTCGTCGCTGCCGGTGATGTCGCGCACCGCCGCGATCGCTTCGAGAAGCGCCGACACGTAGGTGTCGAGGTCCCAGTGCGACTGGGCCGCAGTGGGATTGCGCCAGCTCACCACGAAGACCTGGAGCTCGTTCTTCACCAGATAGTCGACGATGCTCTTGCCTTCCGACAGATCGAACACGTAGAACTTGTTGATCTGCGGCGGCACGATCAATTGCGGACGGCTGTAGACCTGTGTGGTCGCCGGCGCGTACTGGATCAATTCCAGCACCTCGTTGCGAAACACCACGGCGCCGCGCGACGTGCCGAGGTTCTTGCCGACCTCGAACGCGGTCTTGTCGACCTGGGCCGGCATGCCCTGATTCTTCAGCAGATCCGTCACGGCATTCTTGATCCCGCCCAGCAGGCTCGCACCGCCGGAATCGACGATCTTCTTGATGGCCGCCGGATTGCCGAGCAGCGTGTTGGTCGGCGACAACGCGTCCGTACACAGCGACAGCACGAACTGCGCGCGCTCCTTGGTCTTCGGGTCGAGCGCCGAGCGATCGACAAACCCGGTCAGCGCATCACGCCACGCGAAATAACCTTGCAGCGTCATGCGATACAGCGAATTGTCCTGCCACGCCGAATCGCCGAAGCGCTTGTCTCCCGGCGGCGGCGTGGCTTGCCCATTGCCGCTCAGTACCGCGATCAGCTCGCGAGCGAGCTTCGCTTCCTGTTCGACGACGAGCGCCGGTTGCCGCAATGCCTGCGTGCCGATCTGTTGCGCGGTGGCGAGAACGTCGCACACACGCAGCCCGACAAATGGGTTCGGGCCTAACATGCCCTCCGTGGCGGACGCCGCGAGATCGTCCGGCTGTTCGCTGCGCGCCACGTTTTCAGTGCTTACCGCCATTTTTCCTGCTCCTCAAACGACTTGTTCAGTCCTGTCGAACGCGTCCGCTCACGCGACCAGCATCGCCAGAGTCTCGGCGATCAACGCCGGCTTGTCCTCGCCGTCGATCTGCAATTCGTTGGCCATC
Organism: Paraburkholderia sp.; assembly: GCA_036264535.1. Classification (GTDB taxonomy): domain Bacteria; phylum Pseudomonadota; class Gammaproteobacteria; order Burkholderiales; family Burkholderiaceae; genus Paraburkholderia. The sequence goes on from DATAQT010000167.1 coordinate 15,448, forward strand.
CTGACGATCACCCGGCCGCCGCTCTTGCGCTCGACTGCCAGCAAGGTCGCGCGGTTTCGCACGCGCGCGCCGGCTTTCACGGGCGTCATGAAGCGCACCTTGTCGAGCCCGTAATTGAGGCCGGCCGACGCGTCCCTCGGAATCACACCGATCCCGATCGCGAGCGCCGCCAGCAGCGACAGCGTCAGATAGCCGTGGGCAATGGTTCCGCCGAATGGGCTCTCGCGTTTCGCGCGCTCGATGTCCACGTGAATCCACTGCGTGTCGCCCGTGCATTGCGCGAACGCGTCGATGCGCGCCTGATCGACCACGACCCAGTCCGACACGCCCAGTTCGCGACCGACGAAGTCCTCGAGCGCCGCCATGCTGTATTCATTGCTGTTCATCGTTCCTGCTCCTCCGTGTTCCTCGTGACGTGTCAGGCGAACTGCGCGCGCAGCCACTTCTTGTTCAGCTTGCCGACGCTGGTCTTTTCGAGCGAGTCGACGAACCTGACGATCTGCGGCACCGCGTACTTCGAGATCCGTCCCGACTCGCTGAACGTCAGCACGTGACGCTTGATGTCGTCCTCGCTGACCACGACGCCTTCGCTGAGCACCACCAGCGCAACCGGCCGCTCGCCCCATTTCTCGTCGCTGATGCCGATGACCGCGACTTCCGATACCCCCGGGTACAGCGAGATCAGGCTCTCGATTTCGAGCGACGAAATCCATTCGCCGCCCGACTTGATCACGTCCTTCAGACGGTCCGTGATCTGGATGCTGCCGATCGGGTTGATCGTCGCGATGTCCTGGGTGTGCAGGTAACCGCCGCTCCATAACTGCACGGAAGCCTCGGGGTTGTTCAGATAGCCTTGCGTCAGCCACGGCGCGCGCACGACGATTTCTCCATACGCGCTGCCGTCGTGGGCTGCCTCCTCCATGTTTTCATTGACGATGCGCAGATCGACGAGCGGGACCGGCAGCCCCGTCGTGCAACGCAGGCGCAACTGCTCGTCCGCGTCGAGCGCCTCGGCGCCGGGCGGCAGTTGCGCGAGACTCAGCAAGGGACACGTCTCGGACATGCCGTAGCCCGCAAAGATGTCGATGCCGCGCTCGAGCGCCGCACGCGCCAGTCCATGCGTGAGCGCCCCGCCGCCGATCACGATCTTCCACTTGCTCAAATCGGCCGAACGCGCTTCTTTGCAGCCCAGCATCATGTGCAGAATCGTGCTCACGCAATGCGAGAACGTCACGCCTTCGTCGCGCACGAGCTGCACGAGGCGATCCGGCATATAGCGGCCCGGATAGACCTGCTTTACGCCGAGCATGGTGGCAATGTAGGGCATGCCCCAGGCGTGCACGTGAAACATCGGCGTGAGCGGCATATAGACATCGCCGCGGTGAAAGCGCTGTCCCGATTCGGGGCTCGCCAACGCGGCCATTCCGGTGATCGTGTGCAGAACCAGCTGGCGATGCGAAAAGTAGACGCCCTTGGGCAGGCCGGTCGTCCCGGTCGTGTAGAAGGTCGTGGCCCGCGTGTTCTCGTCGAAGTCGGGAAACTCATAGTGATCCGAACTTTCTGCGAGCATCGCTTCGTATTCCGCCGCAAACGGAATCGAGTGCGTAGCGACTTCGCTGCCTTCCTCGTCGATCCAGACGAACGTGCGTACCGTTTCGAGCTGGTCCTTCATTGCCTCGACGAGCGGCAGAAAATCGGTATGGACGAACAGGATCTGCGCGCCGGCATGATTGATCGTGTAAGCGATCTCGTCCGGCGACAGGCGCACGTTGACCGTCTGCAGCACGGCGCCCATCATCGGCACCGCGAAATAGCATTCGAGATAACGATGGCTATCCCAGTCCATCACCGCGACCGTGCTGCCGTGCCGCGCGCCGAGCCGGCTCAGGCCATTGGCGAGCCGCGCGATGCGCTCGCGCAGCGTCGTGTAGGTCATGCGGACCTGTCCGCGATACACGATCTCCTGGTCCGGTGCCTGAACGAACGGCGTGTGCAGCAGTTGCTTGATCAGCAATGGATAGGCGTAGGCCGAGGGCGCGGCGGCCGGGGCGTTGTCCCGCATCTGAATCTCCTTGAGTCCTGAACTGGATGGATGGCGGGCAAACACGGCTTCATTGCTGCGTGACTGACAGTCTCGTCCCGCGGTGTCTTCCCGATAGACGAATGATCGGGGCGCGGGCGCTGGGGGAACATCCCCTGAACGGGGGAGCCGCGGGAGGGATGCGGGAGGACCGGGGCAGGAGAATTCGCGAGATACACAAGAAACGGGCGCGCCACGGCCTCGCAGGCACGCGGTTTGCGCACTGCAAGTTTCGCGCGCAAGCCGCGCCGATTGCGCCTAAGCTGAGGTGACGCCACGATTTTTCGCGCGCGCCGCCCCGGCAGGCGGCAGCCTCGACGCCCCATCCGGCGCGCCTCGAACTCCACACGCAAGCCCATGAGCGAAACCAGCCCACGCCTTTTTATCGTCTCGCCCCATTTCGACGACGCCGTCTTCAGCTGCGGCGCGTTGCTAGCCGCCCACCCCGACGCCGCCGTCTGCACCGTGTTCGCCGCGCCGCCCGAGCACGAGATGCGCACGGAGTGGGACGAAAAAGCGGGCTTCGCCAACGCCCATGAGGCGGTCCACGAACGCACGATCGAAGACAACCGCGCGCTCGAAATACTCGACGCGATTCCGCTGCGCATGCCGTTTCGCGACAGCCAGTACGCCGATTCGCCGTCGATCAGCCAGATGGCGGCCGCGCTGGAGGAGACGATTTACCGCACGACCGCGAACACGCTGCTGATGCCGCTCGGCCTGTATCAAGAAGATCACGCACGGGTGTTCGAAGCGTGCTGCGAAATCCTGCCGCGGCTCACGCATCTGAACTGGTTCGGCTACGAGGAGGCGATTCACCGGCGCGCGCCGGGCGCGGTACAGGCGCGGCTCGCCGATCTCGCGCAGCGCGGCATCGTCGCGACGCCGGCGACGCCGAGCGCGGGCCACACGATCGACGTGCAGCGCCAGGCGCATCTGAAGCGCGAAGCGGTCAATGCGTACGCGAGCCAGTTGCGCGCATTCGGCGCCGGCAATTACGACGACGTGTTCGCGACCGAGCGTTACTGGCAACTGAGCGTCGGCCGAAAACGCCCGAGAAAGTAGCAAAATGGAGCGAGCAGGAAGCGCGGCGAACGCCTACGCTTGAAGACAGACAACCGACGCGGCGGCGTGCAGCGGCGGTAAAGGCCGCCTACGCCGCACCTGCGCATTTCAACCGCAAGGGTGACGCCATGAGCTACGACATGCACACCAGCCCGATTCCCGACCCGAACGCCGATCCGAACCGCGACCCCGAAGCCGACCCGCTCGTGCCGCCGTCGCCGGGGCATCACGTCGAGGAACCGCAGCGGCCCGATGGGCCACCGGACAAGGATCCGGTGTAAGGAAACCGCGGGCGGCGCGGCCACGGCGCGCCGCCCCACGGCCGAATCAGACGGTCAACTCGCTGAAGCCCGGCAGCAGGCGGTCGATATCGGCCGCGTGAATGTTGCCCATCGTCGAGATGCGGAACAGCTCGGCCGACAGCCCGCCCTGTCCCGCACAGATCACGAAGCCGCGCGCCTTCTGCGCGTCGTGCAGCTGCGGATACGCGATGCCGTCGGGCAGGCGGTACGCGCGTAACACCACCGACGACTGCTCCGCCGGCAACACACTGCCGACGCCACGCGCCGCGAGCCCCGCGCGCACCTGCTCGGCCAGCGCCGTTAATTCGGATTTGCAGATATTGAACAAATATCCGCAAATCCGAATTACGCGCACATGCGCGCCACTAAAACAGTCAATAAATCCCTTTAATCAGCTGAATACCGATCGAAAACAGCGGGTTTCCCCTGCCTCGATCAATGCGATTTCGCGCCGTAAACACAGCGAGCGGCACCCGACCGCAATTCAACGGACCCTACTGGCCAAAAGCCTATTCCCATCGCTATGACTCTGAACCGAAAACTGGCGTCGATGATCGCCGTTCTGTGGGTCGGCCTGATCCTGATCGGCGGCTTCGGCGCGTGGCAAAACCGCGCGTCGATGATCTCGGATCGGCGCGAACAATTGCGCTCGCTGATCGACGAGGCGAACCATGTCGCCGACCACTACTACACGCTCGCGCAGCAGCATGCGCTGTCCGAGGACGACGCGAAAAAGCAGGCGCTCGCGACGCTCGGCGCGATCCGCTACGGCAAGGACGGCTACCTGTCGATCAACGACTCGCAGCCCGTCATGCTGATGCATCCGATCAAGCCCGAGCTCAACGGCAAGAACCTCGCGCAGTTCACCGATCCGGCGGGCAATCATCTGTTCGTCGATATCGTCAACGCGGGCAATCACGACGGCGGCGGCTTCGTCGATTATCTGTGGGCCAAGCCGGGCAGCGAGCAGCCGGTCGCGAAGACCAGCTATTCGATGCACTTCGCGCCGTGGGACTGGTATCTCGTGACCGGCATGTATATGGACGACGTGCAAAGCGCGTTCTACCGTAGCCTGCTGCGCTGGCTCGCGATCACGGTGACGCTCGGCGCGCTTGCCACGGTCGTGATGCTGCTCGTGCTGCGCAGCATCCGCCGCTCGCTCGGCGGCGATCTCGAAGTGGCCGTCGAGCATGCGCGGCTGATGGCGCAAGGCAATCTCGCGGCATCGGTGCCGATCGAGCCGCACGACAACGGCAGCCTGCTGCATGCGTTGCACACGATGCAGGCGGGACTCGTCGACACGGTCTCGCGCGTGCGTCAGGGGACAGAGAACATCAACGTCGGCGCGAACGAAATCGCGGCGGGCAATACCGACCTGTCGCAGCGCACCGAGGAGCAGGCGGCGGCGCTCGT
>DATAQT010000444.1:0-5353 GCA_036264535.1 Paraburkholderia sp.
AAGCTCAAGGCCGACGGCGTGACGATCGTCTACATCTCGCACAAGCTCGATGAAGTCGAGCGCATCACTGACGAAGTGATCGTGATGCGCGACGGCCGCTTCGTTGCACGCGGCGCGACCGCGGGGCTCGCGCGTCAGCAGATGGCGAACCTGATGGTCGGGCGCGACGTGTCCGACATGTTCCCCGACAAGCAGACGGTGCCCGCCGACACGCCGGTTGCGTTGCGTGTGAGCGGCCTCACGGTGCCCGACTGGGTCGAGGATCTGAGCTTCGAGGTGCGCGCGGGCGAGGTGCTGGGCTTCGCGGGCCTCGTCGGCGCGGGCCGCACCGAAGCGTTCGAGGCGATCATCGGCTTGCGCGAACGCACGGCCGGCAGCATCGAAGTCGCGGGTCGGCCGGTCGATCTGAAGAGTCCGCGCGAGGCGATGCGCCACGGTCTCACGTATCTGAGCGAGGACCGCAAGGGCAAAGGCCTGCACGTCAACCTGAGCCTGCAGGACAACGTCACGCTGATGACGCTCGAACGCTACGCCCATCCGCTGCTCGACATGAAAGCGGGGCGCGCGGCGTTGCAGAAGGCCGTCGGCGAATTCGGCATACGCACGGGCGACCTGTCGAGCCGCGCACGCATGCTGTCGGGCGGCAACCAGCAGAAGCTCGCGCTCGCGAAGTTCCTGCAGCCCGACCCGAACGTGATCGTGCTCGACGAGCCGACGCGCGGCGTCGACGTCGGCGCGAAGCGCGACATCTACTTCCTGATTCATCGTCTCGCCGCGCAGGGCCGCGCGGTGATCGTCATTTCATCCGAACTGGTCGAGCTGATCGGCTTGTGCCATCGCGTCGCCGTGATGCGCGCGGGACGCCTGCAAGCGACGCTGACGCTCGAGCATCTGACCGAAGAGGAGTTGATCGCTCATGCGACCGGCACCCACTGAAGCCGTGCAATCACGCCGCGCGCTGCGCGTCGCGCAGCGGCTCTACACGCTCGGGCCGCTCGCCGGGCTGGTTCTGCTGTGCATCGTCGGCACGCTGCTCAATCGCGATTTCGCGACGCTCGACAACCTCATGAACGTGCTCACGCGCACATCGTTCATCGGCATCATCGCGGTCGGCATGACCTTCGTGATCATCTCGGGCGGCATCGATCTGTCGGTCGGCTCGATGGCCGCGTTGATCGCGGGCGTCATGATCTGGCTCATGAACGGGCTTGCGGCGGGCGCGGCGGCTCACGCGTTGCCGCCGCTCGTGATCGTGACGATCGGGATCGTCGCGGCGCTCGTGCTCGGCGCGCTGTTCGGCTGCGCGCACGGATTGCTGATCACCAAGGGGCGTATCGAGCCGTTTATCGTCACGCTCGGCACGCTCGGCATTTTTCGCGCGGTGCTGACATGGCTCGCCGATGGCGGCGCGCTGACGCTCAATGATTCGTTATCCAATCTATATGGTCCCGTCTACTATGCGAGCCTGTTCGGCGTGCCGGTGCCGATCTGGGTATTCCTCGTGGTCGCGACGGGGGGCGCGCTGATCCTCAATCGCACCGCGTTCGGCCGGCACGTGCAGGCGATCGGCTCGAACGAACAGGTCGCGCGTTATGCGGCGATTCGCGTCGATACCGTGAAGATCGTCACGTATGTGCTGCTCGGGATTTGCGTCGGTGTGGCCACGGTGCTCTACGTGCCGCGCCTCGGATCGGCCACGCCGACCACGGGTCTGTTGTGGGAGCTCGAAGCGATCGCGTCGGTGGTGGTCGGCGGCACGGCGCTCAAGGGCGGCGAGGGACGCGTGGTCGGCACCGTGATCGGCGCCATCCTGCTCTCGGTGATCGCGAACATCCTGAACCTGACCAGCATCATCAGCGTGTATCTGAACGCGGCGGTGCAGGGCGTCGTGATTATTTTCGTCGCGTTCGTGCAGCGTGGGCGGCGCTAGCCGGGCACGCCAAAGCGTCGCGAGCGCGGTGAAGGAAACGCAGCAAAGAAGGGTAGCAAAGCAGGCGCGGTAACCAACGGCAGGTCCGAAAAATCGGGGCGAGCGAACGCCTCATGATTGGAGACACACACCATGAAGCAAGTCATTCGAGCGATCGGCGCCGGCGTGCTGGCGTTGGGGATCCTGGGCACGACGGGCGCGGCGCGCGCCGACGACAAGGTCACGCTGGGCGTCGCGATTCCGACGGCCGATCACGGCTTCACCGGCGGCATCGTCTGGTGGGCGAACAAGGCGAAGGAGGATCTCGAGAAGGCGCATCCCGATCTGAAGGTGATCGTGAAAACGGCGGCCAACGCGCCCGAGCAGGCAAACCAGTTGCAGGATCTCGTGACGGTCAACAAGATCAACGCGCTCGTGATCTTCCCGTACGAATCGGCGACGCTCACGCAGCCGGTCGAGCAGGTGAAGCGCAAGGGCGTGTACGTGACGGTGGTCGATCGCGGCCTGACCAACACGAGCGCGCAGGATGCCTACGTGGCCGGCGACAACACCGCGTTCGGCAAGATTCCCGCGGAGTATCTGGCGAAGGCGCTCGACGGCAAGGGCAACATCGTCGCGCTGCGCGGCATTCCGACCACGCTCGACAACGAGCGCTGGACCGCCTTCACCGGCGTGCTGAAAAACTATCCGGACATCAAGATTCTCGATGCGAAGTACGCGAACTGGAATCGCGACGACGCGTTCAAGGTGATGCAGGACTACCTGACGCGTTTCAAGCACATCGACGCCGTGTGGGCCGCCGACGACGACATGGCGGTCGGCGTGCTGAAGGCGATCGATCAGGCGAAGCGCAACGACATCAAGATCGTGTTCGGCGGCGCGGGCTCGAAGGGCATGGTGAAGAACGTGATGGACGGCGCGCCGATGATCAAGGCGGACGTGTCGTACTCGCCGAAATTCATCTACGACGCGATCAAGCTGACGGCCGAAGCGCGGCTCAAGGGCGACAAGCTGCCCGCCACGACGATCATTCCGTCGGTGCTGATCACGAAGGAAAACGCCCAGCAGTTCTATTTCCCGGACTCGCCGTTCTGAGCGGCGCTCTGTGCATCGTTTAGCGCGCGGGCACGGCCCGCGCGCAAAGTTCGAGGAACGTACGATGAAAACCATCAAAGGGCCGGCGATTTTTCTCGCGCAGTTCATGGGCGACGACGTGCCGTTCGACAACCTCGCGCATCTCGCGGGCTGGGCCGCGGGTCTCGGTTTCAAGGGCATCCAGGTGCCGAGCGACCCGCGTCTGATCGATCTCGAGAAAGCGGCCGCGAGCGACGCGTATTGCGACGAACTGCGCGAGACCGCCGACCACGCAGGCGTCGCGATCACCGAGCTATCGACACACCTGCAAGGGCAACTGGTCGCCGTGCATCCGGCTTACGACACGCTATTCGACGGCTTCGCCGCGCCGCACGTGCGCGGCAATCCGGCGGCGCGCACGGAGTGGGCCATCGCGCAGATGAAGCTCGCGGCGCAGGCGTCGCGTCGTTTGGACCTGAACACGCACGTGTCGTTTTCCGGGGCGCTCGCGTGGCCGTATTTGTACCCCTGGCCGCAGCGGCCGGCCGGTCTCGTCGAAGCCGCGTTCGACGAACTCGCGCGCCGCTGGACGCCGATTCTCGACGCGTTCGACGCGGCCGGCGTCGACCTCTGCTACGAACTGCATCCGGGCGAAGACCTGCACGACGGCGTGACGTTCGAGCGCTTTCTCGCGGCGGTCAAACAGCATCCGCGCGCGAACATCCTGTACGACCCGAGCCATTTCGTGCTGCAACAGCTCGACTATCTCGCCTTCATCGATATCTATCACGAGCGCATCAAGGCGTTTCATGTGAAGGACGCGGAGTTTCGGCCGACCGGCAAACAGGGCGTGTACGGCGGCTATAGCGGCTGGGTCGAACGCGCGGGGCGCTTTCGCTCGCTTGGCGATGGGCAGATCGACTTCGGCGCGATCTTCTCGAAGATGGCGCAGTTCGATTTTCCGGGCTGGGCCGTGCTCGAATGGGAGTGCGCGTTGAAACATCCGCACGACGGCGCACGCGAAGGCGCGGAGTTCATTCGCCGGCACATCATTCGCGTGGCCGAACATGCATTCGATGACTTCGCGGGCAGCGGTGTCGATACCGCGCAGTTGAAGAGCGTGCTCGGCATCTGAGCAACTGTAGCGACAGGCGGTGCAACACATGGGAGCGCAAGCGATGCAGCGAAGAAGGCTCAGGCTGGGCATGGTCGGCGGTGGGCAGGGCGCGTTCATCGGCGCGGTGCACCGGATCGCGGCGCGCCTCGACGATCGTTTCGAACTGGTGGCGGGCGCGTTGTCGTCCGATCCCGAGCGCGCGCGGGCGAGCGCCGTCGAAGCGGGCATCGCGCGCAGCTACGCGGACTGGCGCGAGATGGCGCGCGCCGAGGCCGCCCGCGACGACGGCATCGACGCCGTCGCGATCGTCACGCCGAATCATCTGCATGCGCCGGTCGCGACGGCGTTTCTCGAAGCGGGCATTCACGTGATCTGCGACAAGCCGCTCGCGGTTTCGCTCGCCGAAGGAGAAGCGCTCGCCAGGCTCGCGCACTCAAGAAAGCGGCTCTTTGCGTTGACGCATACGTATTCGGGCTACCCGCTCGTGCGGCATGCACGCGAGCTGGTCGCACGTGGCGAGCTTGGCGAGCTACGCGTCGTGCAGGTCGAATATGCGCAGGACTGGCTCGCGGAGCCGGTCGAAACAGGCGGCGCGAACAAGCAGGCGGGCTGGCGCACCGATCCGGCGTTGGCGGGGCCGGCCGGGTGCCTCGGCGATATCGGCACGCATGCGTATCAGCTGGCCGCTTTCGTGACGGGGATGATGCCGCGGTCGCTGTCGGCGGAGTTGCACACGTTCGTGCCGGGGCGTCGTATCGACGATCACGTGCAGGCGATGATGCGTTATGCGAACGGCGCGCGCGGCATGTTGTGGGCGAGCCAGGTGGCGAGCGGCGCGGAGAACGCGCTGCGCTTGCGCGTGTATGGCACGAAGGCGGGGCTCGCGTTCGATCAGGAGGAGCCGAACGCCTTGTGGTTCACGCCGTTGGGCGGCGCTGCCGAGCGTTTGACGCGCGCTCGTGTGACCAGCCCGATCGCCGCGCATGCGACGCGCGTGCCGGCCGGGCATCCGGAAGGCTATCTGGAAGCGTTCGCGCAGTTGTACAAGGATGCGGCGTTGCAGATCGACGCGCTGAACGAAGGTCGCGCGCCGCCAGCGGAGAGCCTGCTGTTGACGACGGTGGACGATGGCGTCGACGGTCTGCGCTTTATCGAGGCGGTGCTGAAAAGCAGTGCGGCCGATGGGCGGTGGGTGGAGATCGAAGGGGCGTGAAGCGTTGAAATAAACCGCA
>DATAQT010000448.1:0-8843 GCA_036264535.1 Paraburkholderia sp.
TCGATCCTGGCCGGGCTGCGCGTGGGTTGGGCGTTTGCATGGCGCACGTTGATCGCCGCGGAACTCGTGTTCGGCGCGAGTTCGGGCAGCGGCGGACTCGGTTGGTACATCTTCCAGAGTCGCAACGAGCTGTATACAGACCGCGTTTTCGCGGGGCTCGCCGCGGTGATCGTGATCGGTCTGCTGGTCGAGCATCTCGTGTTCGACACGCTCGAACGCGTCACCGTGCGGCGCTGGGGTGTGCAGCAGTAAGGCGCCTGCGTTCGATGGCAAATTTCCGGTTGCGTCCGTCGCTGCCGTGGACTAAAAATTAAGGTTACGCCCTGGTCCGATTTTTGACGGGCCGGGCTTCGGTTCAGAACCGTTCGGAACGACAGGGAGAGTGCCATCATGGGAATGCGCCCCGATCCTACCTTTCATGCATCGCCGAAGCTCGCGATGGATGCGCCGGCGGAGGAATTCGCATACACGGTGCTGCTCAGTCCGGATTTCTCGCAGCCCGACGCGCTCGCCGTGATCGATGTGAAGCCCGGATCGCCGACCTATAGCCAGGTGGTCCACACAGTGCCGGTGCCGAACAAGGGCGACGAATTCCATCACTTCGGCTGGAACGCGTGTTCGTCCGCGTTATCGCCGTTGACGGGCCACGCGTTTCTGGAGCGACGCTATCTGATCATTCCCGGCATACGGTCCTCGCGCATCTATATCGTCGATACGAAGCCGCATCCGACCCAGGCGAAGATTCACAAGATCATCGAGCCGGAGGAAATCTTCCGCAAGACCGGCTACTCGCGTCCGCACACCGTGCATTGCGGACCGGAGGGTATTTACGTGAGCACGCTCGGCGGTGGAGGCAAGGACGGCACCGACGGGCCTGCTGGAATCTTTATCATCGATTGCCAGACATTCGAGGTGTTGGGCCGCTATGAGATCGAGCGCGGCGCGCAGGAAAAGCATTACGACTTCTGGTGGAATCTGCCGCGCGATTACATGGTGTCGACCGAATGGGGGCTGCCACCGCAATTCGAAAATGGCATCGTGCCGGAAGACCTGCTCGCGAACAAATACGGCCACCGCGTGCACTTCTGGGATCTACGCGCCAGACGCAACGTCCAGACGCTCGACCTCGGCGCGAATCATCAGATGGCGCTCGAAGTGCGCCCCGCGCACGATCCGAGCCGCGAGTACGGCTTTATCGGCGTGGTGGTCGATACGACCAATCTGGAAGGATCAATCTGGACATGGTGGCGCGAAGGAGGCCACTTTCACATCGAAAAGACCGCGACCATTCCGCCGGAGCCGGCGCACGCCGACGAATTGCCGCCGCTGCTGCAAGGTTTCGGCGCGGTGCCGCCACTCGTCACCGACATCGATCTCTCGATCGACGATAAATTCCTCTACGTCTCCTGCTGGGGCACCGGCGAGATGCGCCAGTACGACGTGAGCGAACCGCGCAAGCCGAAGTTGACGGGCTCCGTGCGCATCGGTGGAATCGAACGGTGCACGCCGCATCCGAACGGCAAGGCGTTCGCCGGCGGTCCGCAGATGGTCGAGATCAGCCGCGACGGCAAGCGCGTCTACTGGACCAACTCGCTTTATTCGACGTGGGACGATCAGTTCTACCCGGATGGCGTGCCCGCCGCGCAAGTGATGGCGTACGCCGATCCGAACGGCGGCCTCAAACTCGCCGACGACTACTTCGTCGAGTTTCCCGCCGGCTATCGCGCGCACCAGATCCGCCTCGAAGGCGGCGATTGCTCGACCGATTCGTTCTGCTATCCCTCGGTGGGCGTTTGAGCGGCGCGGTGTCGCCGCAAGCGGCACTGTGGCTGGCCGTCGTCGCGAGCGGCGTGTATCACGGGCTCAATCCGGCGATGGGGTGGCCGCTCGCGGTGTCGAACGCGCTGATGCAGCGGCGCGCGCAAGCGCTGCTCGTGGCGCTTCTTTATCTCGCGGCGGGGCACGTGCTCGCCATTCTGCTCATGATGCTGCCGTTCGCGATGCTCGCGAGCGTGCTTGCATGGCAGCGTCAAATGCAGATCGGCGCGAGCGTGCTCGTGATTGGCTTCGGTTTCGTCCTGCTAATGCGCAGGAGGCATCCGCGCGTGCTCGCGCGAATTCCGCCGTCGCGGCTCGCGCTGTGGTCGTTTGCGGTGGCGATCGCGCACGGGGCCGGCTTGATGCTGGTGCCGATCTATCTCGGCCTGTGCCGCGCCGACGACCTGGACAGCGCCCACCAGGCCGCGCAAACGCTGATCGAAACCAGTCTGCGCATGGCGCTGTCGGTCTCGGCGGTGCATGCCGCCGCGATGACGACGGCCGGCGGCGTGCTCGCCTGGCTCGTTTATCGCTACCTCGGCCTCAGGTTCGTTGCGCGCAGCTGGTTCAATCTGGATGCGGTGTGGGCGTCGAGTCTGATTCTGGTGGGGGGTGTATCGCTGGCGTTGAATGCGGCGGCAGCGGGTCTTTCCGGGTGATTTCAAGCGGCCCAGGCAGGCGCGGGCACACCGTATGCTGCGCTCTTCCCGACAGGAACGCCATTGCGAGTGGATCCTGATTTTTCCTACCGCCGCACACACCTGGGAGAAGATCATGCCGCTGAAGAAAGGTACGTCGAAAGCGACCGTGTCGCACAACATCAAGATCGAGTCGAAGCACGGCAAGCCGCACAAGCAGGCCGTCGCGATCGCCTTGAATCAGGCGCGCAAGTCGGGTGCGAAGATTCCGAAGAAGAGCGAGAAATAAGCCGCCCGCTCACGCTTCGTCGCACTCATGACCGACAAGCCGCCGAAAAAGCGCGCACACGGCGACGCGCCGTCGGAGCAACCGGATGTCGAGCCCGATCAGCATCCGGCGAAGCTGGATGATTGCCGCCGTTGCGCGCTGTGGCGCAACGCGACGCAGGCCGTGCCCGGTGAGGGCCACCGACACGCGTCGATCGTGCTGGTCGGCGAGCAGCCGGGCGACATGGAAGATCTGCAGGGCAAGCCCTTCGTCGGACCGGCCGGCGCGTTGCTCGACAAGGCGCTCGAAGAAGCGGGCGTCAAGCGTAACGACGTGTACGTGACGAACGCGGTCAAGCATTTCAAATGGATCGCGCGCGGCAAACGTCGCTTGCACAAAACGCCCGCTCAGCGCGAACTGGACGCGTGCAGCTATTGGCTCGAACAGGAACTCGACCAGCCGGACGTGTGCGTGGTCGTCGCATTGGGCGCGACCGCGTTGAAGGCGGTTCTCGACGATTCGCATGCCCGTTTGCAGGACGCGTTCGACAAAACGCTCGAGCGTCGCGGGCAACATGTGGTCGCGACGTACCATCCGTCGTTTGCGCTCCGCGCGCCGGACCCTGAAACCCGTCGCGAGGTGTACGAGCGGATCGTCGCGGCACTGCGGACCGCGCAAAAGCTTGCCCACGGTGGCAAGCGCTCAGGGTAACGCCGGCGTGCGTGCTGCCTGAATCCCCAGCCGTTTCATCAATCGCTGCGCGTCGAACGGCGCTCGCGCCTTCACGTCGTTGTCGAAGTAACAGTAGACGTCGCGCGCGGCCCGGCGCGGCGGCGCGAGTTGCGGCGCAATCAGGCGCGCGTCGGACGGCTGCCCGCCGCTACGCCATGCATCGATTCGCTCGGCCCATCGTTGCAACGCTTCGTCCGGGTACGCACCCGCGTATTTCGCTTCAGTACCGTGCAGGCGGATATACACGAAGTCGGCTGTCAGATCTTCCGCGACGGGCCACGGTTCGGTGGAATCGGAAACCACAAGCGCGACGCCGTATTGTCGAAGCAAGGTCACGAACGCTGGATCAACAAAGCTCGCGTGGCGCACTTCGACCGCATGACGCAACATCCTCTTGCGATCGATCTCGACATAAGGCGTCTTGACGCGCTCATCGTGTTGCTTCGCGAGCGCCAATGCACTCGCGGTGTCGGGCGGCAGCTCGCGCAGAAAGCGCTCCATTGCCGCGGGATCGAAGCGAAAAGACGGCGGAAACTGCCACAGAATGGGACCAAGCTTTTCGTTCAATGCGAGCAGTCCCTGCGCAAAGAAGTTCGCGATGCCAACGCGCGCGCTGGCGTCGCGAAACCGCAGCATATGAGTCAGATAACGCGCGCCTTTGATGCCGAACACGAAACCCTCGGGCGTTTGCGCGTACCAGCGCTGCCAGCTGCCGAGCGACTGAAGGCTGTAATGCGTGCCATTGATTTCGATCGTGCCGAACAGCGCCGACGCGTACTGCAATTGCGCCGCATGTTTGAGATCCTCGGGGTAAAAGCTGGCGTGCCATCCCTGGTAGCGCCAGCCGGAAATGCCGATGCGCGCGTCGCCGATTTTCTTCATTCGCGCGTCGAGTCCGGCGGCGTGGCAACCGGCTTGCGCGGGCTCGACGAATCGTCTTGCGTGCCGGAGCGGTGCGGATGTTTCGAATGATTTTCCATGATGTTCTCCTGCGGATACCGGTGTCGGTTCAACGGATCGTAGCGTCACTGGACCGGCGAGATTTCCTTCGCGACGGCGGCCGGGCTGTCGAAATTGTGACCGGGCAAACGGCCGACCAGATCAATGATGTCGGTATTCGCGTGGTTCTTGCGCGCCTGCTCGACGAGCTTTTCGCGCGTGGTCTGATAATGCACGCCGCTGACTGCTTTATCGATGTCAGCGGGATTCGGTTGACCGGGGTGACGATGATCCTGGGAATGGGCGGGGTGCTGTGACATGGTTTCCCCTTGAACGAAGTAGATCCCGATTGCGCGTCCACATGACTGCTTCGCATATGTCGTGCCTCGTACGTCGTGCGAAGGAAAAATGCGTGACGAGGCACGCAACTTGCGGGCTTCTGACGACGTATCGCCGCTGACAGTGTTCGCGACGGCGTCCGGCGACGGCATCGAGTTCGTGCGCTCGCTCGGCGCGGATCGCGTGATCGACTATCGCGCGCAGCGCTTCGAAGACATCGCGCGCAATATCGACCTCGTGTTCGATCTGGTCGGCGGCGATACGCAGCGCCGCTCGTGGTCAGTCGTCGCGACGGGCGGCGCGCTGATCTCGACGCTCAACGAGCCGTCACAGACCGAGGCATCGAACCACGGCGCGCGCGCCGCGCGTTATACCGCGCGACCGGACGGCCGGCAATTGACCGAGATCGCTTCGTTGATCGACGAGGGCAACGTGCGTGTCGTGGTCGCCGAACGATTTGCGTTCGATGCGACGCCCGCGGCGCTGGAACGGATTGCGAAAGGCCACGTGCGCGGCAAGATCGTCGTGGAGGTCGCGCGGTAAATACGTATCATGCCGTGCTAGTTCGAATTCGCCTCGTCGCTCGCACTGCGCAGCGGCGCGCGGCTTTGATCGTTATTCAGATGAACGAACTTTCTCAACAGCCTTAGTAGTTGGTGCGCATCTTCTTCTCCCATCCCGTCGAGCAGGCCGTGATTGAGCGCGTTGACGCCGGGGATCAATTCATCGAGCAGCTGTTCTCCAGCCGGTGTCAGTAATAAACGACGCTGACGGCGCGGCAGAACTTCGCGCACGATCCAGCCTTTCGCTTCGAGTCGCACCGCGATATCGGCGGTGGTCGAGGTGTCGAGGCCGACCCGCTGCGCAAGCGTGACCTGATCGAGTCCCGGCAATTCCTGCAGCATTCTGAGCACCGCATATTGCACGGGCGTCACCTCACGTCCGACCAGATCATGAAACATGGACACGGAAATCTGATGCGCGCGTCGGATCAGATGGCCAGGGTGGTCATACAGATTGATGCTGATCGCGGAAGTGGTGGTATCGGTTGAAGTGGCCATATAAGTTCTGATATCCGCGCGCGCCTTTTCGCCGCGACTTGAAATGGCGAACCGGCTGTCGTGTTATCCAATTGAAAGTTCGTCTAGGGGAAAACGTTCATTTAATCACCAAACCTACATTGAGTACACTGAATCACAATGAGTGTACGGAATGAAGCACACGAATAAACAAGGAGTGAGACTGACATGTTCCCCAGGAATGCGTGGTACGTCGCTTGTATGCCCGATGAAGTCGCGGATAAGCCACTCGGCCGCCAGATCTGCGGAGAGCCGATGGTTTTCTATCGCAATGCCGAAGGCGCCGTGGTGGCGCTCGAAGACTTCTGTCCGCATCGCGGCGCGCCGCTGTCGCTTGGTTTCGTGCGCGACGGCACGCTCGTGTGCGGTTATCACGGCCTCGAAATGGGCTGTCAAGGCAAGGCGACCGGCATGCCGGGGCAACGCGTCAATGGCTTTCCGTCGATTCGCAGCTATCCGGTGATCGAGCGCTATGGCTTCGTCTGGGTGTGGCCCGGCGATGCGTCGCAGGCCGATGCCGTCAAACTGCACCATCTGGAGTGGGCCGAGAGTTCCGAATGGGCCTATGGCGGCGGCCTTTATCACATTCGCTGCGATTACAGGCTGATGATCGACAACCTGATGGATCTGACGCACGAGACCTATGTGCACGCGAACAGCATCGGGCAAAAGGAAATCGACGAAGCCGCGCCGAAAACCGTGGCCGAGGGCGATACCGTGCGCACGAGCCGGTTCATGGAAAACGTCGACGCGCCGCCGTTCTGGAAGATGGCCTTGCGCGGCAACGGTCTCGCCGACGACGTGCCCGTCGACCGTTGGCAGATCTGCCACTTCACACCGCCGAGTCATGTGCTGATCGAGGTGGGCGTCGCGCATGCCGGACATGGCGGCTATCACGCGCCGGCCGACAAAAAGGCGTCGTCGATCGTGGTGGATTTCATCACGCCGGAAACGGAAACCTCGATCTGGTATTTCTGGGGCATGGCGCGCAATTTCCGTCCCGACGATGCCGCGCTGACCGCCAGCATCCGCGAAGGGCAGGGCAAGATCTTCAGCGAAGATCTGGAGATGCTCGAACGTCAGCAGCAGAACCTGTTGCGGTGGCCTGAGCGCAACCTGCTGAAGCTCAACATCGATGCGGGCGGCGTGATGTCGCGTCGCGTGATCGATCGGCTTGTTGCGCAGGAACGCGCGCAGACCGGCGCGCCCCGGGCTGGCGCGCCCCGGGCTGGCGCGCCCCGGGCTGAAGTAACGCGCGACATTCCGGTGCGGACGGCAACATGAATCATCCCGTGCTGAATGTGGTGGTTGCGCGCCGGCGCGACGAAGCGCCCGGTATCGCGAGCTTCGAACTCGCGAGCGAAAACGGTCAACCGTTGCCCGCTTTCGATGCCGGCTCACACGTCGACGTGCATTTACCCAATGGGCTGGTGCGTCAGTATTCCTTGTGCAACGACCCGCGCGAAACGCATCGCTATCTGATCGCGGTGCTGCGCGACGAAGCGGGGCGCGGCGGTTCGAAAGCGGTGCATGAACTGGTTCGCGAAGGCGAGCGCCTGCAGATCAGCGCGCCGCGCAATCATTTCGCGCTCGCTGACGATGCAGCCCATCATCTGTTGCTCGCGGGCGGCATCGGCGTCACGCCGATTCTTTGCATGGCGGAGCGGCTTGCCGCCACGGGCGCTTCGTTCGAGATGCACTATTGCACGCGCTCGAAGGAACGCACGGCCTTCATCGAGCGTCTTGCGAATGCCGGTTTTGCGAAGTCGGTCCAGCTTCATCACGATGACCATCCGGGCGGTTCGACGTTCGATATCGAGCATGCGCTGAGCCATGCGCCGGCTGGCACGCATCTCTATGTGTGCGGTCCGCGGGGCTTCATGGACTTCGTCCTCGAGACCGCGCGCGCGAGAGGCTGGCCAGAAAGCAGGCTGCACTACGAGTTCTTCGGCGCGCCCGCGAATCAGGCGACAGCGGGCGGCAGCTTCCAGGTGCGCATCGCGAGCAGCGGCGCGACGATCGATGTGCCGGCGCAATGCTCGGTCGTGCAGGCGTTGGCTGCGCATGGCGTCGAGGTCATCACGTCGTGCGAGCAGGGCGTGTGCGGCACCTGTCTGACGCGAGTGCTGTCCGGCGAGCCGGATCATCTGGATTCGTATCTGACCGACGAGGAACGTGCGGCGAACGATCAGTTCCTGCCGTGCTGCTCGCGCGCGAAATCGCCGCTGCTGGTGCTCGATCTGTGATCTTTTTGCGTGCGACGGGCGCGCTGCCCGTCGTGCCGCTTATTGCCCTTTCCCATCGGAATCCGACGAACTCACCGTGCGCACGCTCAACGCTGGATCGTGCGCAATCGATTCTTCGGAGAACGGAATAACTGTCCAGTGCCGGGCCGCGTAATCGCGCGTGCCGTCGGAATAGTGCGGAGAGGCCGGATCGTCGGATTCGGACGGTGCGAGCAGCGTGCGCGCGATCACCTGCGTGCCGGCGAACGATACGATCTGTAGATAGGTGTCGCCCATTGGCTTGATGTTCATCGAATAGCCACTCGCGTCGAACGGATGCGCGGCACACGCCGAGGTGAAATAGCCGCCCGCGTCGCAGCCGCCGAATAACGGAATGCGCTCGTCGTTACGTTGCACGTAGAGCGCCGCACTGCGCGGCGCATCGATCGCGATGCCGGCGCGTCGCATTGCGGCGAGCGCGTCATGCAGCGCCGCGGCGATCTTGGCGGTATCGGCGGCGATGCCGGCGGGCGTCGTCAACGGCTTCGCGGGATCGAACGGCACCGCGTAAAGCTGCGCGGGCGGAATCGTCAGCAGACGTCGCCACAGTTCGTCCCACAAGGTTGCACCCACGGCGCCAGTCGCGCCGGTATCGTCCCATGCCGCGAGTACTTTGCACGCCGCGCGCTGTTCGTCCGTGTTCGGATCGGCCGGCAGTGCCGCGAGCGCTTCGCTGCTGCACAGGCGCTCGAGCACCGGCTGCTTGAACAGCAACGCCGACATCGAGCGGCTGTCGAGCGCCGCG
>DATAQT010000194.1:0-9155 GCA_036264535.1 Paraburkholderia sp.
CGGCCGGGGCTCGCGCCCATCACGAGCGCCGCTTCCTCGAACTCGGGGCCGATCGACGCGACCGACGCCGCGCAGTTCTTCACCGTGAACGGCAGCGCCAGAATCACGTGCGCGATGATCAGCCGGCCGACACCCAGTTCGACCGGCAGCACGTTGAACACCAGCAGCAGCGACAGGCCGAGCATCACGAGCGGGTAGACGAGCGGCAGCGCGACCAGTTGCTCGACCGCGGGCTTGCCGCGAAAACGGTAGCGCGACAGCGCGTACGCGGCGGGCACGGAGACGAGCGTCGCGATCAGCATCGTCGCTAACGCGACGACGAGGCTCGTGGTGAGCGCGGCGCCCATCGACAGGCTATCCGTCGCGTCCGGCGAGACGAAGCTGTGCCACGCCGCGCGATACCAGTGCAGGCTGTACGCGTGCGGCGGGAATTCGAGCGTGTCGGCCGCGCTGAACGACATCGCGATCATCGTCAGGATCGGCAGCGCGGTGAGAAACAGCACGACGCCGGCGACGAGCGCGGTCGCGCGGCCGAGCTGGCCGGGCATCGTATGAGGCAGCAAGCGCGGCGCACGCGGGGATCGCGGGGCGGGGCGCGGCAGTTGCGAAGTCGGCAGCGGCGTGCTCATGCGTGAGGCTCCCCGGTCAAGCGTTGGGTGCGGCGCACGAGCCGTTGCGACAGCGCCATCACGGCGAGCGTCGCGATCATCAGCACGACGCCGGACGCGGAGGCCGCCGGCCAGTTCAGCAGCGGCGCGACCTGATCGTGCACGAGCACGGCAAGCATCGGCACGCGCCGGCCGCCGAGCAGCAGCGGCACCGCGAACGCGCTCGCGTTATACGCGAACACCAGCAGCGCGCCCGACACGAGGCCTGGCATCGCGAGCGGCAGCAGCACGTGGCGCAGTGTTTGCCAACGGGTTGCGCCGAGTGTCGCGGCGGCTTCCTCGTAAGAGATCGACACTGCGCGCATCGCGCTGGAGAGCGGCAGCACGGCGAGAGGAAACGCGGTCTGGATCAGCCCGAGCAGCACGCCATGCTCGCGATACAGCCACATCACCGGACGCTCGACGAGGCCGCTCGCAAGCAGCGCGTGATTGAGCAGACCCGCCGGGCCGAGGATCACGAGCCAGCCATAGCCTTGCAGCAGCAGATTGACGAGCAGCGGCAGCAACACGCCCGCGAGCAGCAGACGGCGCGCCAGCCGCGATTTCGTGCGAGCCATCGCGAGCGCGACCGGAATCGCGAGCACGACCGCGCAGAGCATGCTCTGGAACGCGAGCCGCAGCGTCAGCCACAACGACTTCAGGAAATAGCCGTCGAGCAGGTCGGCGTAGTTTTGCAGCGTGAAGCTGCGCCATTCGTTGCCGGACGTGCCGAAGCTCATGCGCAGCACGACCAGCGCGGCCGCGCCGAGGATCGCCAGAAACAGCAGGATCGGCGCGAGCAGCAGCCACGGGCGAGCCCTGGCGAGCGTCGTGCTCGCCCCAGCGGCGTCAGGCGACGCCGCGGCAACGGCGGCCGCGCCGCCGGGCGTCGGGCCCGGCGCCGCTTCGTCCGGCATCATCGCGGCACGCCGCGAGAAGCGCGCGAGCATCGTGGTTACGCCGAGAAGATTTCGGTGTAGCGCTTGATCCACGCCGGCTGCACGGCGGCGAGCGCCTTGTCGTCATGCAGCACGGCTTTCTCGGCGATCTGCTGCGGGCTCGGCACGAACGCGCGGCTTTCGGCCGGAATCATCGCTTTCGAATTGACCGGGCCGTTCAGCACGTCGGCGGCCATGCGGCCTTGCACGCCGGCGTCGAGCGAATGATTGATGAACGCGTGGATCAGGTCGGTGTCGCCCGGATGCGCTTTCGGGATCACCGTGAACATCAGCTGCGTCGCGAAGCCTTCCTTCATGCCGTAGGTCACGGCCATCTTGTACTCGGGTTTGCGGATCTGGTCCGGGAAAAACGCCGGCGAGTAGATGCCGCCAATATCGAGCGAGCCGGTGCGGAACAGGTCGGCCACCTGATTCGGGTTCTCGCCGAGCGTCATCACGTGGTCTTTCAGCTGCTCGAGCTTCTTGAAGCCCGGTTCGATGTTCTGCTGCGAGCCGCCGTTCATCTTCGCGGCGATGATCGCGAGGTCGACCGCTTCGGCCCACTCGGGCGGCGGCAGGAACACGCGGCCGGCGTATTTCGGGTCCCACAGCGCCTCGTACGATGACGGCGGCGTCTTGATCGTCGCGGTGTTGTAGATGAGGCCGTCCGACCACAGCAGATAGCCGACGCCGAAGCCGTTCGCGCCGGTGCGGTATTGCGGCGCGACTTCTTTCAGGTTCGGCAGGCGATCGAGGTCGGGCTTCATCAGCAGGCCCGCGTCGGCGAGACCGGATGCGCCGACGCCCGCGAGCGTGATCACGTCATAGGTCGGGCGCTCGCCCGCCGCCTTGACTTTGGCGACCATGCCGGAGGTGCCGTCGGCGCGATCGGCGATCACTTTCGCGCCGGTCTTCGCGGTGAAGGTCGCGGCGATGTTGCGCAGCGCGGCCGTGCCGGTATCGTCCGACCACGTCAGGATGCGCAGTGTCTTGCCGCTGAAGTTGTGTTCCTGCGCGCGCAGGTTGAGGAACGGCATCGGCAGTGCGGATGCCGCGAGCGCCGTACCGATCGTCTTGATGGCCTGCCTTCTACCCCGTTTGATCTGCTGCATGGCGGTCTCCTGTGTTGAACGCCCGTTGCCCACGATTCGCCGTGACCGCTGCGGGATATACCGCGCGTGGATGCACTGTAGGTTTGCCAAAATCGCGCAACAATCGAAATATGCGCATGGACCGCATGACGTACGCTCATGGCTCGCCGTCGGCGGACGCGGCGGCGCGCGGTTCGGTGACGCGGCGGGAAGCTACGGGCGATGGCGTATGCGGGTTAACGTCCATATCTGACTGATGAGTGACGGCCTGCATCGAGGTATGAGGAAAGCTCGGTTCTGGTGCGGTTGCTGAAGGCTTTTTTGCACCACGCCGGTGCGACCGCGACCGAGCGGTTATTTTCGCGCGCGCCATGAGCCGAATGCATGCGGGTTTGCCCGTGCGCCAACTCGTGTGTGCCGGGCCGATCGCGTATGCTATGGGCTTGACGGGCAGGGCGGCGACCCACGCTGCCACCGCCACGCAATGATTTTTTCTGATCCTGGACATCCGATGCGCCGCCTACCGCCGCTCAACGCGCTGCAGATTTTCGAAACCGTCGCGCGCCATCGCAGCTTCACGCGTGCCGCCGACCATCTGTGCCTGACGCAAGGCGCGGTCAGCCGGCAGATCATCGCGCTCGAGGAGTACTACAAGTTTCCGCTGTTCAGGCGTCACGCGAAAGGCCTGACGCTGACCGCCGAGGGTGAAATGCTGTTGCCGGCCGTCAAGGAGAGCTTCGCGCGCATCGAGGAAATGTCGCTGCGCCTGACGCGCCAGCGCACCGATCTCGCGCTGAAGGTGCCGACCTGTGTGATGCGCTGGATGCTGCCGAAGATCATGCGCTTCCAGTCCGAATATCCCGATCTCCACGTGCAGATCACGACCACCTGGCAGCATGACGTCGATTTTCAGAGCGAGCCGTTCGACGCGGCGATCATCTATGGTTCGTCGCCGGGTGCGGACGTGCAGGCGGTGTCGCTATTCGAGGAGCGGCTGACGCCGGTCTGCACGCCCGAACTGCTCAAGGACAAGCCGCTCGCCCAGGTGGCCGATCTCGAGCGCCACACGCTGCTGCATCCGACGCGCGATCACCGCGACTGGAAAATGTGGCTCGCGAAAGTGGCGGAAACGGACGCGGCGGCCGCCGCCACGATCGACGCCGAACTCGGCCCGAGCTTCGACACGCTCGACATGGCGACCAACGCCGCCGCGCAGGGCTTCGGCGTCGCGATCAGCGATCTCGCGCTGATCGACGAGGACGTCGCGGCGCGGCGCCTCGTGCGGCCGTTCGATACGGTGCTGAAGACCGGCTGGCGTTATTACTTCGTCTATCCGGATTCAGTCGCGCAACAGCAGAAGCTCAATCTGTTCCGCGACTGGATCGTCGAGCATTGGGAAGAGTGAGGCGGCCGCGCTGGCTGGCCGCCCGCGCGGGATCACGCTTCACGTCACGGCGCGAACGACAGAAACAGATACGCCGCGAACAGCGACAGATGCACGGCGCCTTGCAGAATCGTCGTGCGTCCGGTGCTGAGCGTCAGGGTGCCAACAACGAGCGTGAGCGCGAGCAGCACCATCTCCTTGCCGTTGATGCCGAGCACGATAGGCTGGCCGATGTACAGGAACACCCCGGCCACGGTCGGAATGGTCAGGCCGATACTCGCCAGCGCCGAGCCGAGCGCGAGGTTCAGGCTGGTCTGCAGACGATTGCCGCGCGCCGCGCGCAGCGCCGCGAGCCCTTCCGGCAGCAGCACCAGCGACGCAATCACGATACCGACGACCGCCGGCGGCGCGCCCGCGTTCAGCACGGCCGATTCGACCGCCGGTGACAGCACTTTCGCCAGCAGCACCACCGCGACGAGACTGATGAACAGCAGCACGCTGCTGACGGCTGCGAGGCGCGCGCTCGGCGGCTCCGCATGGACGTCTTCGTCGGGCACGCCCGCGAGGAAGTAATCGCGATGGCGCACGGTCTGCACGAACACGAACACGCAGTACAGCACCAGCGACGACACGCCGGCAAACGCGAGCTGCGACGGCGACAGGACCGGTCCAGCGCTCGTGGTCGTGAAGTTCGGCATCACGAGCGTCAGCACCGACAGCGACGCGAGCACCGCCAGCGCGGCCGCCGCGCCGCGGCTCTGGAAGTCCTGCTCGCGATGGTGGATGCCGCCCACCAGCAGACACAGCCCGACGAGTCCGTTACAGACGATCATCACCGCCGCGAACACGGTATCGCGCGCGAGGCCGGCCTTCTCGGGGCCGGACGTCAGCATCACCGAGACGATCAGCGCCACCTCGATCACCGTGACGGCGACCGCGAGCACCAGCGTGCCAAACGGCTCGCCGACGCGATGCGCGACCACTTCAGCATGATGGACGGCGGCAAACACGGCCGCGCAGAGCGACACGCCGACCACCGCGAGCAGTAGCGCGTGGCCCGGCATCACGTAGGCGGCGCCGAGCACGATCCAGGCAATGAATGGCACGACGAGGGTCCAGCGCGGCAAGACGGTCGCGGGGGAAGTCATGGGGGCTTCCTTTCGATGCTTGTACGGACTTGAGGTAAGACCTCAAGATGAGCTTATAAGCTATTGAATTCGTAATGAAAGTTCGGTGAGAAAAGGGGTGTCGCCCAAGAAGTTGCTGTCGCGACGCGCGTCGCGCGCTGAAAGTATCGCGGTTTAGAGGGCGCTGGGGAATCGCCGCCTGGTGCGGTTCGAATACCGCTCCGCGAGGCCAAGGGTGTCGAGTGCTGGACCGGATCGAGTGCTGGCATCGCGGCGCGGGTTCCACCGTCGACACCAGCTTGCTGCATTTACCGCAACTTCTTCGGCAGATTGACCCGCTTACTGGCCGATTGCACGGATCGTCAGCGCGTTGTTCACCGACGTCACGCCTGCGACGCCTTGCGCGGCGTTGGTCGCCAGTTCGATCTGAGCCTGTTCCGGCACCGAGCCTGCCAGCGTGACCGCGCCGTCGCGTGCCTTCACGGTGATGTTGCCGACCGTCAGGCCCTTCGTGCGCGCGAGCGTGGAGCGGACCTTACGCTGCAGTGCGCGGTTGGCCGCGCGAACCTGCTTGGCGTTCGCCGCCGATGCCGTCGGCGCCGCGGTTGCAGCTGCATCGCTGCTTTGCGCGTACGCGTTGAGGGAAGCGAGAACGACCAGCGCGCCGCCGATCACCTTGATTGCCGAGAATGCTTTCATTCAACCATCTCCTGTTGTCGTAAAAACGTCGATCCCCGGATGGGGACGATATTTGCACCAGCGGGTACAGCGGGATTCAATGCGAATGGAACAGGTACAGCAGCCGTGCGAACGCTCTCAGCCGAGATGCCGTTCGGGCGAGCCGCGAAGCGCGCGCCGGAACATGCAAACGGCCGTGTGACCGGCCGGAAACACACAATACAACAATTAGTGCCATGTTGACTCGATGGCGGCGAAAATGAGGCTTTGGTACAACGCATCGGCCGATTGCGACTGGGCACTCTTCAGGACACCAACGCATGCGAAACGCGCTGCTTCCCATCCGTCCGTTGCGCCGGGACGATCTACCGGTCGACACCGTCGAGCTCGCGCGCTTCATGGTCGGCAAATACCTCGTGCACGATCTGCCCGAGGGACGCCTGAGCGGACGCATCGTCGAGACCGAGGCATATCCGGTCGGCGATTCGACGAGCCATGCGTTCATCGGACGTCGTCCGTACAACGGATCGCTGTTCCTCGCGCGCGGTCATGCCTATGTGCGGCTGACTTACGGGGTCTCGTACATGCTGAACATGTCGGCGGAAGCGGATGAGGTCGGCGCCGGCATCCTGCTGCGCGCGATCGAACCCCTCGAAGGACTCGCGCTGATGGAAGCGCGCCGACCCGGCGTGCCGCTGCGCGATCTTGCACGCGGACCTGGCCGGCTGACCGTCGCGTTCGGTATCGGTCAGGCGTTCGACGGCCACGATCTGTGTATGGGGCGGGAGCTATGGATCGGCGTGATCGAGACCGGCGACGCACCGATCGGTGTGACGACGCGCATTGGCCTGTCGCGCGAAATGCATCGGCCGTTGCGATTTTTCGAGCCGGGCAGCGCCTTCGTCAGCGGGCCGCGCAAGCTGTTGACGACTCCTGCGTCGGGCGCATGACATCACGGCCACGCGCGCACGTTAATTTCGAGGTGTCGGACTACGCGTGGGGCGGATTTCTCTCAGATCAGACGTATTTCGGAAACATCAGACGCAAAGGTTGCGTTCACGATAATTGTTGTCCGAAAGATGTTTATGGCTGAGTCGATTCCACTATATTCACCGCGATTATTGCGATCGGAACAATTTTTTATCTCGAAATTAAGGGTTTTCCCTCGGCAATGCGGTGACTAGACTGAAGTGATTCGCTGCACACCACGGTGGCCGCGATGCACATAAAACCACATTGGAGGGAAGTCATCATGAAATCGCTGATCAAGGCAATCGCTATTGCAGCCGTTCTCGCCGCGCCGATGGTCTCATTCGCGCAATCGAGCGAGCAACCGGTCACCCGCGCGGAAGTCCGCGGCGAACTGATCCAGTTGGAACACGCAGGCTATAACCCGTCGACGTCGAACGACGCGAATTACCCGGCCGACGTTCAGGCCGCTGAACAGCGCGTGCAAGCGCAAAATCCGACCATGGCGCAAACGCAGCCGGCCGCCGACACGAGCGGTTATGGCGCGCCGATGAGCGGATCGACGCAAGCGGGCGGCATGGCGCAGCCGGTGACCGGCACGAAGAGCGTGTATTTCGGTAACTGATTGCGGGTTGATCGCGTCCGCCGCGCATCGAGGCGTTGTGACGGCGCGCGATCAATTCGTTGAAGTCCGGCGCGCACACAGCACAACGCATGTGCGCCAGTTTTGATGGCGTACATGCGTTCCATACCAGGTACTGTTCCAGTCGAGCGCGTCGCACCGATGTACCCGCGAGCGTTCCGCTTTCTGAAGGAACCTCCGCTGCCGCAAGGTAGCTTGGCCCAAGCTCTTCGAGGTTTGGGCTTTTTTTCCGTCCGTTTCCGCGCGGATCTCGATGCGCTGTCGCTCAGCGAGAGCCCTGCCTCATCTCATGGCCGTTCGCCGTGAATATAGAACTCGAGCTGCTGGATCGTGAACTGCTGCTCCGCGATGATGTCCTTCACGAGGTCCCCAATCGACACCATGCCGACCAGCCGGTCGTTCTCGATGACCGGCAGGTGGCGCATGCGCCGCTCGGTCATCAGCGCCATGCAGTCTTCGGTCGTCTGGTCCGGACGGACGAAGCGCACCGCCTTGCTCATGATGTCGCGCACCGGCGTCGACTTCGACGACCGGTCCATCAGCACTATCTTGCGCGCGTAGTCGCGCTCCGTAACGATGCCGGCGATGCTGTCGCCGTCAGTCACCACCAGCGCGCCGATGCCCTTCTCGGCCATCAACCGGATCGCCTCGTAGACGGAATCGTCGGCGCCGATCGTGTAGACATCGGAGGGGTTCGGTTTCGTTTTAAGAAGCTGTGCAACGCTTGTCATTGAGCGGCTCCGTTTCGCAGTGCAGCACGCCGAAGTGGCGTACTGTCGTGAGGGACAGGCGATTCCAGTATAGGCGCGACGTGCGCTCGCGGTACACCGGGAATACCTGGTGCGTCCCGGACGATGCGCCGGTGTTCGCGGGTCTCGTCGGCGCCGCGCGTGTCGCCGAGACGGGCAGCGTCCCGCGGCCGAGAAGGGACATCCGGGTGCGGCATGCGGATTAGCGGTAAACTCCCAGTCCAAACCTTATCCCCGGCTCGACCGGGTTCATGCCAGCACCATTGTTCAACGCCATGCTCACGTCTCAGGATCCATCGCCCGCAGCGGACGGCGCCGTCACCGGCGAATGCGTCGTTCTCGACGCCACCGCCACGCTGCCCACGCGCTACGGCACGTTCACTTCCTATGTGTTTCGCGTGGTCGACAGCGGCGCCGAACATCTCGCGCTCGTGATGGGCGATGTCGCCAACCAGTCGTCCGTGCTGACGCGCCTGCATTCGGAATGTCTGACGGGCGACGTACTCGGCTCCTATCGCTGCGACTGCGGCGAGCAGCTCGATCTCGCGCTGCGCTATATCGCGGCCGAGGGTTGCGGTGTGCTGCTGTATCTACGCGGGCACGAAGGACGCGGCATCGGCCTGTCGAACAAGATTCGCGCGTACGCGCTGCAGGAGCAGGGGCGCGATACCGTCGAGGCCAATCTCGATCTCGGCCTGCCCGATGATTCGCGCGAGTACGATTCGGCCGCGGGCATCCTGCGCACGCTGAAGGTCACGTCGGTGCGGCTGATGAGCAACAATCCGGAGAAGTTCGACACCTTGTCGAAGCACGGCATTCCGGTGTGCGAGCGTGTGGCGCTCGCGATTCCGATGCGCGAGGAAAACGAGCGGTATATCCGCACGAAGCAGCTGAAGTTCGGGCATTACTTCGACGAGAACGAATAGCGG
>DATAQT010000491.1:0-7778 GCA_036264535.1 Paraburkholderia sp.
CAACGTGCCGTACGGCGGCGCGAAAGGCGGCATCCGTCTCGATCCGCGCAAGCTTTCGCGTGGCGAACTGGAGCGCGTGACGCGCCGCTACACCAGCGAAATCGGCATCATCATCGGGCCGAACACCGACATTCCCGCGCCGGACGTGAACACGAACGAGCAGATCATGGCGTGGATGATGGACACGTACTCGATGAACCAGGGCCAGACGGCCACGGGCGTCGTGACCGGCAAGCCGATCACGCTCGGCGGTTCGCTCGGCCGTCGCGAAGCGACGGGCCGCGGCGTGTTCGTGGTCGGTTGCGAAGCGGCACGCCGGATCGGCTTCGACATCGAAGGCGCGCGTATCGCCGTGCAGGGCTTCGGCAACGTCGGCGGGATCGCGGCGCGCCTGTTCCAGGAAGCGGGCGCGAAGGTCGTCGCCGTGCAGGATCACACGGGAACGCTCTACAAGTCGTCGGGCATCGACGCCGGGGCGCTCCTCGAGCACGTCGCGAAGACGGGCGGCGTGGGCGGTTACCCCGAAGCCGACACGATCGCAAACGAAGATTTCTGGAGCGTCGAATCGGACATCCTGATTCCGGCCGCGCTGGAAAACCAGATCACTGAAGAGAACGCGCCGAAGATCCGTACGAAGATCATCGTTGAAGGCGCGAACGGTCCGACCACGACCGCGGCCGATGACATTCTCCATGACAAGGGCATCCTCGTGATTCCGGACGTGGTCGCGAATGCGGGCGGTGTGACAGTGTCATATTTCGAATGGGTGCAGGACTTCTCAAGCTTCTTCTGGACCGAGGACGAGATCAACGAGCGGCTCGAGCGCGTGATGCGCGAAGCGTTCGCGGCGGTGTGGCAGGTGTCGAGTGAGCAGAGCGTGTCGGTGCGCACCGCGGCGTTTATCGTCGCGTGTAAGCGGATTCTGCAAGCTCGCGAAATGCGCGGCTTGTATCCCTGATCGACCCTGTCTACTCTGTTTGTAGTGGCGGTTACGCGGCCGGTATTCAGGCCGGGAGGCGCGACCGCCGCGACTGTTTTGCATCAGCGCGGTCCACAAGACGGCGTGTTTGACCAGCGGGCGGCATCTATCGATACCGCCCGCCTTCGCATGTGCGCGAAACGGCCGTGTGACGGGACTGCGGGCCCATCGCGGCGTGCGCGCAACAGCATGGTTAATAACAATACTTTCAGAAAAGTTACTTTGCTACACTGGCGCCGGTTCTTGCCAAGGAGATCAAGATGAAGATTAAAAAGGCTGCGCTGCTGCTCGCGACTCTCGGACTGTTTACGGTCGGCGCGCACGCGCAAGACTCGGGCACGCTGAAAAAGATCAAGGACACCGGCGTCATTTCGCTGGGCCATCGCGAATCGTCGATTCCGTTCTCCTATTACGACGACAAGCAGAACGTGATCGGCTACTCGCAGGATTACGCTTTGAAGATCGTCGAAGCGGTCAAGCAGAAGCTGAACATGCCGAACCTGAAGGTGAAGCTCGTACCGATCACGTCGCAGAACCGCATTCCGCTGGTGCAGAACGGCACGGTCGACATCGAGTGCGGCTCCACCACGAATAACCTCGAGCGCCAGCAACAGGCCGCCTTCACGAACACGATCTTCGTGATCGGCACGCGTCTGATGACCAAGAAAGACTCCGGCATCAAGGACTTCCCGGACCTGAAGGGCAAGACGGTCGTGACGACCGCCGGCACGACGTCCGAGCGCCTGCTTCGCAAGATGAACCAGGACAAGAACATGGGCATGAACATCATCAGCGCGAAGGATCACGGCGAGTCGTTCCTGACGCTGTCGACGGGTCGCGCCGCCGCGTTCATGATGGACGACGCGCTGCTCGCCGGCGAGCGGGCGAAGTCGAGCAATCCGGGCGATTTCGTGATCGTCGGCACGCCGCAATCGCGCGAAGCGTACGGCTGCATGCTGCGCAAGAACGACGCCGACTTCAAGAAGGTCGCCGACGACGCGATCGCGAAGGTGCAGACGTCGGGCGAAGGCGAGCAGATCTACAAGCGCTGGTTCGAATCGCCGATCCCGCCGAAGGGCCTGAACCTGAACTTCCCGATGAGCGACGATATGCGTGCGCTGTTCAAGAACCCGAACGACAAGGCAATCGACTAAACGCTAGCCGCTTTTTCGACACTTTCGAAACGCTGAACGGAACGGAAGGGGCCACACGCTTCTTCCGTTTCTTTTTGCCGGAGTCTTGGTCATGTCATATCACTGGAACTGGGGCATTCTGCTGAGTCCCGTCTCCACGGGCGAGCCGACTACCTATCTGGGCTGGCTGTTGTCCGGGCTGTGGGTGACGGTCACCGTGTCACTGTCGGCATGGGTGATCGCGCTAGTCGTCGGCTCGTTCTTCGGCGTGCTGCGCACGGTGCCGAACAAATGGGCGTCGGGAATCGGCACCGTCTACGTCGCGATTTTCCGCAACATTCCGCTGATCGTGCAGTTCTTCATCTGGTATCTGGTGATACCGGAGCTGCTGCCCGTGTCGATCGGCAACTGGTTCAAGCAATTGCCGCCGGGCGCGCAGTTCTTCTCCTCGTCGATCGTGTGTCTCGGTCTCTTCACCGCCGCGCGCGTGTGCGAGCAGGTGCGCTCAGGCATCAACGCATTGCCGCGCGGCCAGCGCGCGGCCGGTCTCGCGGTGGGCTTCACGCAATGGCAGACGTATCGCTACGTGTTGCTGCCGGTCGCGTACCGGATCATCGTGCCGCCGCTTACCTCCGAGTTTCTGAATATCTTCAAGAACTCCGCGGTCGCCTCGACGATCGGTCTTCTCGATCTGTCCGCGCAGGCGCGTCAGCTCGTCGACTACACGTCGCAGACGTATGAGTCGTTCATCGCGGTCACGGTCGCGTATATGCTGATCAACATGATCGTGATGCAACTGATGCGCTGGGTCGAAGCGAAGACCCGGCTGCCCGGCTATATCGGAGGCAAGTGATGCATCATTTCGACTGGAGCGGTATTCCGGGGGCGCTGCCTACGCTGTGGACCGGCGCGATCATCACGTTCAAGATCACGCTGATCGCGATCGTGTTCGGCATCATCTGGGGCACCATTCTTGCGATGTTTCGACTGTCGTCGATCAAGCCGCTCGAATGGTTCGCGAAGGGCTACGTGACGCTGTTCCGTTCGATCCCGCTCGTGATGGTGCTGCTGTGGTTCTTCCTGATCGTGCCGCAGGTGCTGCAAAACGTGCTCGGTCTGTCGGCCGACATCGACATCCGGCTCGCCTCGGCGATGGTCGCCTTCTCACTGTTCGAGGCCGCGTATTATTCCGAGATCATCCGCGCCGGCATTCAGGCGGTGCCGCGCGGCCAGATCAACGCGGCGTTCGCGCTCGGCATGACCTATGGACAGTCGATGCGTCTGATCGTGCTGCCGCAGGCGTTCCGCGCGATGGTGCCGCTGCTGCTCACGCAAGGTATCGTGCTGTTTCAGGACACGTCGCTCGTCTACGTGATCAGCCTCGCCGACTTCTTCCGCACGGCCACGAATATTGGCGATCGTGACGGCACGAATGTGGAGATGGTACTGTTCGCGGGCGCGTGTTATTTCGTGATCTGCGTGATCGCGTCGAGCCTCGTCAAAGGTCTTCAGAAAAAGGTCGCAAGATGATCTCTATCAAGAATGTTTCGAAGTGGTACGGCCAGTTCCAGGTGCTGACAGACTGCACGACGGAAGTCAAAAAGGGTGAAGTGGTCGTGGTGTGCGGGCCGTCCGGTTCGGGCAAGTCCACGCTGATCAAGACCGTCAACGGCCTCGAGCCGTTCCAGAAGGGCGAGATCGTCATTAACGGCCAGTCGCTGACCGACAAGAAAACCAATCTGTCGAAGCTGCGCTCGAAGGTCGGCATGGTGTTCCAGCACTTCGAGCTGTTCCCGCATCTGTCGATCGTTCAGAACCTGACGCTCGCCCAGATCAAGGTGCTCGGCCGCTCGAGCGACGAGGCGACTGCGAAGGGTCTGAAGCTGCTCGACCGAGTGGGTCTGCGCGCGCATGCGGACAAGTTTCCGGGGCAGTTGTCTGGTGGTCAGCAGCAGCGCGTGGCGATTGCCCGCGCGCTCTCCATGGACCCGATCGCGATGCTGTTCGACGAACCGACCTCGGCGCTCGATCCGGAGATGATCAACGAAGTGCTCGACGTGATGGTCGAACTCGCGCAGGAAGGCATGACCATGATGTGCGTGACGCACGAAATGGGCTTTGCGAAGAAGGTCGCGCATCGCGTGATCTTCATGGACAAGGGCTTGATCGTCGAAGATGATCGCAAGGAAGACTTCTTCGCGAATCCGAAGTCGGATCGCGCGAAGGATTTTCTCGCGAAGATCCTGCACTGAGGGTTGGCGTGGAGGCCTCGTTCCGGGGCTTGCGCGGGATGAAAAAAGCCGCTCCGGGGAGCGGCTTTTCGTTGCGTGTGCCTTGGGGGGGCAGCGGTTTACGACTCGAACGCCGCCGCGTCGTCCGCGGCTTCGAGATCGGTTTCGCTGTCGGGAGAAAGCGTGGGTCCGCTCGACGCCGCGATCGTCGTGGCCGATGCAGATGCATCGAGCGCCGGATTGCGCAGCTTTTCGAGCACCGACTGCGGGACCGGAACGTTGGTGCGGCCGATCACTTCGCCGTGCTGGAACATCAGCAGATCACCAGGCTTGAATGCGGTCCACACTTCGTTGTCGGTCAGCGGCTGGGTCGCGATGACCGCGACGCGGTCTTCGGGTGTCGTGTATTTAGCGAAATCGATCGACACGTCCGCGTCCACCAGATGCGCGGTCGAAAACGGCCAGCGACGCACGAGGTAATGCAGATGCGTCGAGCAATGCGCGAACAGCGCCTGGCCGTTCGACATCAGGAAATTGAACACGCCGTACTGCGTGATGTCACGCGTGAGCGTTTCCAGCGCGGCAAACAGCTCGTGCAGGGGCGGCTGCTGCGCGCCCGGAAAAGCCTTGCGCAAACCCTGCAATAGCGCGCAGAACGCGAGTTCGCTGTCGGTCGTGCCGACCGGCTGATACACCCCATTCAACTCCGGCGCGTAAGCCTGCAGATCGCCGTTATGCGCGAAGATCCAGTGGCGCCCCCACAGTTCGCGCATGAACGGGTGGCAGTTTTCGAGCAGGATGTGCCCCTGCGTCGCCTTGCGGATGTGCGCGATCGTGTTTTTCGATTTGATCGGGTAGCGCTTGACCATCTCGGCGATCGGCGACGTGGCCGATGATTGATGATCGATGAACAACCGGCAGGCCTTGTCCTCGAAGAAAGCGATGCCCCAGCCGTCGGCGTGGTGATCGGTGACACCGCCGCGCGCCGCAAAGCCGGTGAAGGAAAACGTGACGTCCGTCGGCGCGGCGCAGTTCATTCCGAGAAGTTGGCACATGTTGCAGTGAGCCTGTGAACGGAGCGAGCCGTTACAATGATGATTTTCCAAGCATATCACCGAGCCGGAGACGCCAAATAGCAAAATTGACGTGTGTTTGGGCCGCAACAAAGCGGTTTGACCGGTCGATCAGCCAGGCGCGCGATGTCTCGTTTCCCTGCCATGACTGCTTCCAACGTTTCCCCCGATTCCATCACGCTGGTCCGCCCGGACGACTGGCACCTGCACGTGCGCGACGGCGCGATGCTCGCGGCCGTGCTGCCTGACACCGCGCGCCAGTTCGGTCGCGCGATCATCATGCCGAACCTGAAGCCGCCGGTCACCACGACCGAGATGGCCGCGGCCTACCGCGAGCGCATCATCGCCGCGATTCCCGAGGGCGCGCCGTTCGAACCGCTGATGACGCTGTATCTGACCGACAACACACCGCCCGACGAAATCCGCCGCGCGCGCGAAAGCGGCTTCGTGCACGGCGTGAAGCTGTACCCGGCGGGCGCGACGACGAACTCCGACGCGGGCGTCACCGATCTGATGAAGTGCGCGAAGACGCTGGAAGTGATGCAGGCAGTCGGCATGCCGCTGCTCGTGCACGGCGAGGTGACGGATTCGGATATCGATCTGTTCGACCGCGAGAAGGTCTTCATCGATCGCGTGATGACGCCGCTGCGCCGCGAATTTCCGGCGCTGAAGGTCGTGTTCGAGCACATCACGACGAAGGACGCGGTCGACTACATCCGCGAAGCGGGCGCCGCGCCGGAACTGCTTGGCGCCACGATCACCGCGCACCATCTGCTGTACAACCGCAACGCGATCTTCCAGGGCGGCATCCGTCCGCACTATTACTGCCTGCCGGTGCTCAAGCGCGAGACGCATCGCGTCGCGCTGGTCGAGGCGGCGACCTCGGGCAATCCGCGTTTCTTCCTCGGCTCCGACAGCGCGCCGCATCCGAAGGGCTTGAAGGAGCACGCGTGCGGCTGTGCGGGCTGCTACACGGCGCTGCACGCGCTCGAGCTCTACACCGAAGCGTTCGACAAGGCCGGCGCGCTCGACAAGCTCGAAGGCTTCGCGAGCTTCCACGGTCCGGATTTCTACTGTCTGCCGCGCAATACGGAGAAGGTCACGCTGCGTCGCGAGGAATGGACGCTGCCGGCCGAGTTGCCGGCGGGCGATACGCCGGTCGTGCCGCTGCGTGGCGGCGAGTCGATTGGCTGGCGTCTCGTTTGAGGCTGCGCCAGATGCGCGAGCATGACGCGGGGCAGCGCGCTGAGGATGGTCAGGCGGCGACGAAAGCGGGCTCCGCGGTGGCGCATGAAACTGCGCCCAACGCTGCGTGCGGCATGGCACCCGAAGCTGTGCCACCCGGCTTCGCCGTCATCGACTGGTCGAAGCCGTGGTTCGCGCAAATCGCCACGCGCGGTCAGCGCTGGCAGCAAGCCGCGCTGACCGGCTACGCGGATCTGCTCGCCGCGATGAACGCCGACGCCGCCCAGATGCAACAAACCACCGGCCGCGGCCAGCGTCTCGCGTTCATCGCGCAGGACGATCTGCCGGCAGGCGCCGCGTACGAGGCGCACATCGCGTCGACCGGTTGCGTGCCGACGCGGCACAACCTGCACGACTTCTTCAACGGCTCGATGTGGTTCGCGTTTCCGCGCATCAAGGCGGCGCTGAACGCGCGCCAGTCGGCGGAACTCGACATGCTCGGCGTAGGGCCGACACGAGGCGGCGTGCGCGACATGCTGACCCTCTTCGATGAAAACGCGTTGCTGTTCGCTTGCGCCGATCCTTCGCTGAGCGCAGCGCTGCGCGGCTTCGATTGGCAGACGCTGTTCGTCGCGC
This sequence comes from Paraburkholderia sp., assembly GCA_036264535.1. GTDB lineage: Bacteria > Pseudomonadota > Gammaproteobacteria > Burkholderiales > Burkholderiaceae > Paraburkholderia. The sequence continues at coordinate 7,238 of DATAQT010000491.1, forward strand.
GGCGCGATGCGTGGGGGAGCGGCTGCGAAGTGCGTTGCTTTGGCCATGCGCTGCTGGAAAAGCTGATCGCGCCGTTCAAGGGCTGCACTGGCCATGCCTGGATCGTCGACGTGCCGGTCGCGTATTTCAAATGGAACACCGCCGCGCGCAACGGCTGGCTCGACGAAGCGGTCAGCGCGGTGCTGCTCGGCACCGACGCTTTGACCAGCCGTATGTTTGCCCCACTACCCGTGCTCGGCATTCCGGGCTGGTGGCCCGACAACGAATCGCCCGCGTTCTACGACGACACGTCCGTGTTCCGGGCGGGGCGGCGCAAACGCTAGGCGCATTCGCGTTCGGTGTTAAAATCCGCGCCAGCAAAGCAGGCCAGGCAGTCGCGGCCTCGACGGCTTCGGCCAACGAGGGCGAGGAAAGTCCGGACTCCACAGGGCAGGGTGATGGCTAACGGCCATCCGTGGCAACACGCGGAACAGGGCAACAGAAAGCAAACCGCCGATGGCCCGGCGCAAGCCGGGATCAGGTAAGGGTGAAACGGTGCGGT
>DATAQT010000109.1:0-29579 GCA_036264535.1 Paraburkholderia sp.
GCATGAATTGAACCCGAAATCAGAAGGGCGGTGCTTACCAGTCTGACGGCGTGGATTGCTTTCATGCATCTTCTCCTGTCTTTGCAGATCGTTGGGTACAGACTCAGGGATATCACACAACGCCGCCTCAGTCTTTCTGAGACGGATCAAATGGCACTATAGAACAATAAAGGGTGAGGTCAAGCAACAATGCAACCCCAGCCAATAGCGCGGACAATCGGCGATATTAAAAATGCGTCAGATACAACAGCGCTCTATTAGGGTTGACAGAATTGCAAATCAAGAATCCGAATTAGGTTTTCTCCGCCCTTTACGACGGCTTACCTCTTCGTGTTAGACATATTCCGCCATCCCGGATGTTGTAATTCATGCGGTTCGCAACCCGCAGCACCTTCGCAGTGCACAAAATGCCGTTTGATGAGGAGGCTGTGCCGCCGTCCGTGGTGAAGTAGGCAATTCGTCCATAGGGTCAGCAGGCGATGCAAGCGCTTTGGCCAGCCATGACGAGACCGCGCACATCGACGGTTTGTGCAAGGTTTGACTGAACCAGCAGGCGACGATCGCCAGTACAAGCTCTTCAGATCAGAACAATTGCTTCTGCCCCGACATCAGCGTCGTGAAATCGTCGCGCAGCAAAGGCAGAATCGCGTCGGCCACCGGCTGCAATTGCCGCGTCAGATAGTGCTCGTAGTCGATCGCCGAGCGCAGCGTTTCGAGCGGCTCGGGGCCGGCTACCGTCATCACGTAGCTGATCCAGCCGCCGTTCTGATATTGCAATGGACGTCCCTGCTGTCGATTGAACTCATCGGCGACGCGTGCGGCGCGCACATGCGGCGGCACGTTGCGCTCGTAAGCGTCGATCGGTCTGCGCAACTGCTTGCGATAGACGAGCTGATCGTCGAGCCGGCCCGCGAGCGTATCGCGCACATAGTCGCGCACGTAATCCTGATACGGCTGCTGCTTGAAGATGCGCCGGTATAGCTCCTGCTGAAACTGCTGCGCAAGCGGCGTCCAGTCGGTGCGCACGGTTTCGAGCCCCTTGTAGACGACGTCCTCGCGGCCGTCAGGCAATACGGTTAGACCTGCGTAGCGTTTCTTGCTGCCTTCCTCGGCGCCACGCACCGTCGGCATGAAAAAGCGCCGATAGTGCCGCTCGAATTGCAGCTCCAACGCGCTGTCGATGCCGAAGCGCGCCTGCAGCGTCTGCCGCCACGCCGCGTTGATATGTTCGACGAGCGCGCGGCCGATGCGCGCGGCGTCTTCCTCGTCATGCGCGTGCTTGAGCCAGACGAAGGTCGAATCGGTATCGCCGTAAATCACTTCGTAGCCTTGCGCTTCGATCAACTCGCGCGTCGTGTGCATGATCTCATGGCCGCGCATCGTGATCGACGACGCGAGCCGCGGATCGAAGAAGCGGCAGCCGGTCGAGCCGAGTACGCCGTAGAACGCGTTCATGATGATCTTCAGCGCCTGCGACAGCGGCTTGTTGTGCTCGCGCTTGGCCGCTTCGCGTGCCTGCCACACCTGCGCGACGATCGATGGCAAACAGTGGCGCGTGCGCGAAAAGCGCGCGCCGAGAAAGCCGGGGACCGAATGGGCGTCGTCGGGATGCAGCATGCCTTCGACGAGACCGAGCGGATCGATCAGAAACGTGCGGATGATCGACGGATACAGGCTCTTGTAGTCGAGCACGAGCACCGAATCGTAGAGGCCGGGTCGCGAATCCATCACGAAGCCGCCAGGGCTCGCGGCGCCGGCCACGTCGCCGAGATTCGGCGCGACATAGCCCTGTCGATGCATGCGCGGCATGTACAGATGCGTGAACGCCGCGACCGAGCCGCCGCTGCGGTCAGCGGGCAGGCCGGTCACGGTCGCGCGTTCGAGCAGGAACGGCAGCAGCTCGGTCTTCTCGAAGATGCGCGTGACGAGCTCACAGTCCTTCAGGTTGTAGCGTGCGAGTTCAGGCTTGTCTTCGTCGAAGCGGCGCTGGATTTCGTCCATGCGCTGGTAGGGATTGTCGATCGCCTTGCCTTCCCCCAGCACCGAGCGTGACACGTATTCAAGGCTGAACGACGGGAAGCTCCACGTCGCCGAACGCAATGCCTCGATGCCGTCGATGACCCAACGCCCGGCCACGCCCGCAAAAAAGTGGTTGCGCGTGATGCCGTGCTCGCGCCACTCCATCACCGCGCCGCCGCGGCCGATGCGCAGCGGCACGCGATACTGCTCGGCATGCTGTTGCAGTACCTTCAGATCGAACTGCACGAGATTCCAGCCGATGATCGCATCGGGATCGTGCCGCTCCATCCACGCGATCAGCTTTTCGAGCAGCTGCGCGCGGGTCTCGCAGTATTCGAGCTTGAAGTCGAGGGCGCCCGCGTCGGTAAGGTTGCCGCTGTTGCCATTAGGCGGACCGAGCATATAGACCTGCCGCTCGCCGCAGCCTTCGAGCGCGATCGAATACAGCTCGGCATGCGCGCTCGTTTCGATGTCGAGCGACACGAGCTTCAACGGCGGACGATATTCGTTGGCCGCTTTGAGTTCGCCGTCGAGCCACGGGCCATCGTGCTGCGGCTCGCCGCTGAACCACACCGGCGCGGTGATGAAGCGCTCCATCATGTAGCGCTCGGGCGGCTGGATATCGGCTTCGTAGACGTCGACGCCCCCTTCTCTGAGGCGCTTCTCGAAGCCCTTCAACTGCCGGTATTGCGAACAGTAAAGTCCGCTGACCGGCCGATGCTGGAAGTCGCGCAATTCGAGCGGCCGCACGTCGAGCGGCGTGTCGCGGCGCAGGATCGTTTCGGCGCGCTCGCGATGTTCGGCCGGAATGAACGCGACGGACGGCTGAGGGCGTAGGCGCAGGTGGCGCGGCCCGTCCTCCGTGGCCAGCCAGAACTCGATTTCCGTGCCGGCGGGAGTGTCCCGCCAATGTCGGGTCAATATGAAACCCTGCTCGAACTCAGTCAAACTTCCACCCTTTAAGCGGCGAAATCGCCTTGCGCGATTTTACCGCCGCGGGCAGGGACTGTTGACCGGGCAGTGAGAAGGGCGCTTCGCTCCCAGTTCGCTCAGGCTTCGAGAGCCAGCGTCGCGAACGTGGCGAGCCAGTGCTCGCCCATGTAGTCACCGGCCACGTGCGGCAGCGCGCTGTGCAGATGACGCTCGGCCGCATCGAACAGCACGGTGCGACGTACATCGCCGGCGGGCAGCGCACGCGCGAGCGCGCGCTGGCACCACGCGCGGCTCAGATTGAGGCCGTCCAGATGCGCGATCTTGCCGTCGCTGCGATCGGTCACGGTGACGGGCTCGAACAGCGTCGCCGGTTTTTTTGCGCCGAGATCCGGCAGGAAGCGCCCGAACCAGTCGGCGAACTGCCCGGGCGGCAGCACGCGCCGCATCAACTCCGCTTCCATCAGCGATGGCGACAGGAACTCGTCGCCGGCCGGCTCCCACGCCTGGCACGCGACGTCGTTCAGATACCAGCGCTCCGCAGTGTTGACGATCAACGCCTCGAGCGATTCGCGCGAGGTCTGCCGCGCGAAATCGAGTGTCAACGCGAGCGCGAACGCCATGTTGAAGTGCGTGCCGACGCGCAGCGGATAGGTCGCTTTCGGCAGGAACTCCTCGAAGCGATCGACGAACGCCTCGGTCAGCGGCGCGAACTTCTTCGCCCACAGCGCGGCTTCGGAGATTTTCAGCGACTGAAGTTGCGCGCCGAGCGCGAGCAGCCACGCCCAGCCATACGGCCGCTCGAAGCCGCGATTGTGCGGCAGGTCCAGATATGCGAGTTCGCCGGCGACGTTCGCCTCGGTGAAATGCTCGTCGACCACCGCGACGATGCGCGCGGCCTCGGGTAGATCGGGGAAGCGTTCGAGCAGGTGCAGGATCAGCCAGTAGCCGTGCACGCACGAATGCCAGTCGTAGCTGCCATAGAAGATCGGATGCAAGGCGCGCGGGCCCTGCACGTCCTGTGGGCCGGCGAGCGAATGCGTGAGCTTGTTCGGGTATTCGCGCGTGAGGTGGGCAAGCGCGACATTGGCGAATTTCGACGCTAATTCGCGGGTGAGCAAGGTGGTCATCGGCGGCTCCTCAGAAGCGGAATACGAATACGTACAACAGTATGGTGTTGACGATCAGCAATAGTAAAGCGGTCGGCCATTGCGCCTTGATCACGCCGTTCTGGTCCTTCAGTTCGAGCAGCGCGGCAGGGACGATGTTGAAGTTCGCGGCCATCGGTGTCATCAACGTGCCGCAGAAACCGGACAGCATGCCGATCGCGCCGAGAATCGCGGGGTTGCCGTGGAACTGATGCACGATCAGCGGCAGGCCGATGCCAGCCGTCATGACCGGAAACGCGGCGAACGCATTGCCCATGATCATCGTGAAGATAGCCATGCCGAACGTGTAGGCCGCGACGACCGCGAACGCGGAGTCGACCGGTATCCACGTTTTCACGAGATCCGAGACGACGTTACCGACGCCCGCGACCGCGAACAGCGCGCCGAGCGCGGCGAGCATCTGCGGCAGGATCGCGGCCCAGCCGACCGTGTCCATGGTTTGGCGAGCGTCCTTCAACGCATGCACGGGTGAGTCGCGCAACATGAAAAGCGCCGCGCCGAACGCGACCAGCGTGCCGAGCACGAGCGAGATCAGCGTGACGTTCTTCGTTTCGACGAAGGGCGCGTACTTGAGCGTCAACGTACCAGTCAATGTGATGACCGGAATCAGCAGTGCCGGAATGAACAGCCGGTTGCCGAAGCGTTGCGCGTTCGCTTCGCGACGCGCGGTGGCCGCTTCGCTGTTGTTGTCGTTGCGGCCTTTGCCGAGCTTGCCGGAACCCGCGATCAACGCGAGTGCGATCGCAAGACAGCCCGTCACGAAGTGCGGCAGTTCCGCGCCGAACAGGAACGTGACCGCGTAAATACCCCAGAACAGAAAGTTGACGACGCGCCGCGGGTTCGTGCGGTCCTGCAGATTGAACAGCGCGAACGCGGCGAACATCAGGCCCGCGAGCACATAGAGGGATTCGAGCTTGATCATCATCGCGCCGCGCTCCGTTTGAATGCGCTCATCTTGTGCGACAGGTTGCGGTCGAGCAGGATCAGGCGGATGACGTGGATGACGAGCGCGGCGATCGCGGTCGGAATCGCCCACACCGATACTTGCAACGGCTCGACCACCACGCCGTTCTGTTCGAGAAAGCCCTTGATGAGCAGGATCGACTGGATCGCGATGAAGATGTCCTCGCCGAAGAACACGGCGATGTTGTCGACCGCCGATGCGTTCGCGCGAATCTGCTGGCGTACCTCGTCGGGCAGGTCGCCGTGACGGTTCGCGGCGGCCGCTTCGGCCATCGGCGCGATCAACGGACGCACCATCTGCGCATGGCCGCCGAGCGACGTGAGGCCGAGCGCGGCCGTCACCTGGCGGATCACGAAGTAGAGCATCAGCACGCGGCCGGTGGTGGCCGCATGCAGGCGCGAGATCAGATGCCGCGCCTGTTCCTTAAGACCGTTGCGTTCGAGCAGCGCGATCACCGGCAGCGTGAGCCAGATCAGGCCCATATAGCGGTTATCCGCGAATGCCTTGCCGAAGGCGCTGACGATCTCCACCGTGTGCAAGCCACCGGCGATACCTGTCGCGACACCCGCGATCGTGACCACCAGCAGCGCGTTGAAGCGCAATGCGAAGCCGAGCACTACGATCGGCACGCCAATCAAAACCCCCATCCGGCTCTCCTTTTTATCTCAGCAAAGACCCCGTTCGCGTGCCTGCGTCACGACGCAGGCACGCAGCGCGACGGAATCTACCACGATAATTTATCGATAAATAGTCGAGAAAGTCTATTCATCGGGTAAACGCCGAGAAGACCGCAACACGTGCCAGGAGCCATCAACCCGCGGTCATTCCCTCCGCCGTCAACTGCCGCAACTGCTCAAGCAGCTTCACCGCCGGACTCGGCAGAATCCCCTGGCGCCGCCGGAATGCGGTCAACGTGCGCCGCCCGACCACGCCTGGCACGCCGAGCGTATCGAACACGCCTGCCTTGCTCTCGGTCACGTACATCGTCGACGCCATCCAGCTCAGAAAGCCCGAACGCGCGACGAGACTCTTGAGCGCCGTCACCGAGCGCGTTTCGACGACGACGTTCGGCAGCCCCAGTCCCCGCTCGGCAAACACGCTCTGCATGTGCTCGAACGGTCCGGTGCCGCGCGGCGGAATCGCCCAGCGTTCGCCCAGCGTGTCGGCGAGCGTGAGATCGGGCTTGCGCCGCAACGGATGATCGAGCGCGGCGACTACGTAGCTCGCGTCTTCCCAGCGGCAATCGGTGATCGCGGTGATCTCTTCGGTATCGGGCACGGCCATGCTGAGCGCGAGATCGATCTCGCGTTTGACGAGCGCATCGGCGAGCCGGTCCCACACGCCCTCGATGATCTCCACGCGCAGATTCGGCCACTTCGTCAACACGCCGCTCACCGCGAGCGGCAGCACGAGGCTCGCGATGCTGCCCACCGCGCCGACGCGGATCGTGCCGCGCGCGAGACCACGCATCGCATCGATTTCCTCGCGCGCCTGTTCGGCTTCGCGCTGCAACAGGATCGCGTGCGGCAGCAGCGCCTCGCCGACCGCGGTCAGATGCATGCCGCGCGAATGCCGCTCGAACAGCGGCGCGCCGACCTGTTCCTCGAGACGGCGAATGGTCCGGCTCAACGCCGGCTGGGTGATGTGCAGCGCTTGCGCGGCACGCCCGAGGCTGCCGCTCTCGGCGATCACCGCAAACGCCTGCAGTTGCTGAAGGTTGTAAGTCATGCCGAAAGGTAATGCCTTTTTGCGGATTAGGCAATTTTCGGTTACCCCGGCGATCGTGATAATGGCCCATCGATTTTTCGCGCTCACCAGACAGGAGGCCTCGCATGACAGGCAGCGCGCCGCAGCAGAATCAAGGACAGGCAATGGAACAGGGCACGCAATGGACCGTACGCGACGCGGTCATCGACTTCGCGCGCCGCGTCGGCATGACGTCGATCTTCGCGAACCCCGGCTCGACCGAGCTGCCGATGTTCCGCGATTTCCCCGCGGATTTCCGCTACGTGCTCGGTTTGCAGGAAGCCGTCGTGGTCGGCATGGCAGACGGCTATGCGCAGGCCACCGGCAACGCGGCGCTCGTGAACCTGCATTCGGCGGCGGGCGTCGGTAATGCGATGGGCAATATCTTCACGGCGTTTCGCAATCGCACGCCGCTCGTCGTCACTGCCGGTCAGCAGGCGCGCTCGATCCTGCCGTTCGATCCGTTCCTCGCCGCGACCCAGGCGACCGAATTGCCGAAGCCTTATGTGAAGTGGAGCATCGAGCCGGCGCGCGCGCAGGACGTGCCGCTCGCGATCGCGCGCGCGTACGCGATCGCGATGCAGGAGCCGCGCGGCCCCGTGTTCGTGTCGATTCCCGCCGACGACTGGGATCAGCCGGCCGAACGTGTGGCCGAGCGTGAGGTCGCCCACATCATGCGTCCCGATCCGGCGATGCTCGAGCGCATCGGCGCACTGCTCGACGCTTGCGAGCGGCCCGCGTTCGTGGTCGGCGGCGCGGTCGATCGCGCGAATGCGGCCGCCGACGTCGTGCAGCTTGCGGAGCGGCATTGCGCGCGCGTCTACGTCGCACCGATGACGGGGCGTTGCAGCTTCCCCGAAACGCATCGGTTATTCGCGGGCTTTTTGCCGGCGATGCGCGAGCGCATCGTCGAGTTGCTCGGCGCGCACGACGTGATCTTCGTGATCGGCGCACCCGCGTTCACGTATCACGTCGAAGGCAGTGGGCCGCATGTGCCGCCGGGCGCGCGGCTGTGTCAATTGATCGACGATCCGGGCGTCGCCGCATGGACGCCGCAGGGCATCGCGGCGGTCGGCAACGTGCGGCTCGGTGTGCAGGATCTGCTCGCGCGTGCCGCGCCCAAAGCGCGTGAGTTGCCGGCGCCGCGCGCGGCGGCGCCGGGTGCGCTGCCGCCCGCGCAAGGCGAGCGGATGTCGGTCGCGTTCGCGTTGCAGACACTTGCCGAGGCGCGTGATCCCGATGGCATTGTCGTCGAGGAAGCGCCGAGCTCGCGGCCCGTGATGCAGGCCTATCTGCCGATCGCGCGCGCGGGCGCGTTCTTTACGATGGACAGCGGTGGCCTCGGCTACGGCATGCCGGCGGCGGTCGGCGTCGCGCTCGCGCGGCCGGGCGAGCGCGTGATCGCGCTGATCGGCGACGGTTCGAGCATGTACTCGATCCAGGCGATCTGGAGCGCGGTGCAGATGCAACTGCCGATCACGTTCGTCATCCTGAACAATGCGCGCTATGCCGCGCTGCAGGATTTCGCACCCGTGTTCGGCTTCGCGCCGCACGAGACCGTGCAGGGCACGGACCTGCCGGGCCTCGACTTCGTGACGATCGCGGCGGGCATGGGCTGCCCTGGCGTGCGGGTCAGCGATGCGGAAGAACTCGCTGGCGTGTTGCGTCTTGCGTTGTCCGCGGATGATTTGAAGAACGGTCCGACGCTCGTCGAAGCGATCGTCGCGTAACGCGTAGTGCCCATTCAGAATGGAGAGACAAATGACGAAAACCGTATCGATGCTGATCGGCGGCGAACAGGTACAAGCGCGCAACGGCGCGACCTTCGAGCGCCGCAACCCGCTTGACGGCGAAGTCGCAACGCGAGCGCCGGCTGCGACCGTCGAAGATGCCGTCGCCGCCGTCGATGCCGCGGCGGCCGCGTTCCCGGTGTGGTCCGCGCTCGGACCGAGCGAGCGCCGCGCGCTGCTGACCAGGGCCGCGCATGCGCTCGAAGCGAAGGCCGAAGCATTCGCCGCCGCGATGGCCGCCGAAACAGGCGCGTCGGGCATCTGGGCTGGCTTCAACGTGCATCTCGCGGCGGCCGGTCTGATCGAGGCGGCCGCGTTGACCACACAGATCGCCGGCGAACTGATTCCGTCCGACGTCCCTGGCAGTCTCGCGATGGGCGTGCGTCAGCCCGCCGGCGTCGTGCTCGGCATCGCGCCGTGGAACGCACCGGTGATTCTCGCGGTCCGCGCGATCGCGCTGCCGCTCGCGTGCGGCAACACGGTCGTGCTGAAGGGCTCGGAGATCTGCCCGGCCACGCACGGCCTCATCATCGAGGCGATGCAGGAGGCGGGTCTGCCGCGCGGCACCGTGAACTTCGTGACCAATGCGCCGGCCGACGCCGCGCGCATCGTCGACGCGATGATCGAACACCCAGCCGTGCGTCGCGTGAATTTCACGGGCTCGACGCGAGTGGGTCGCCTGATCGCCGAAACATGCGCGCGCAATCTGAAGCCTGCCGTGCTCGAACTCGGCGGCAAGGCGCCGCTCGTCGTGCTCGAGGACGCCGACATCGACGCCGCGGTCGACGCGGCCGTGTTCGGCGCGTTCGCGAATTCCGGGCAGATCTGCATGTCGACCGAACGCATCATCGTCGACGAGAGCATCGCCGATGCATTCGTCGAGCGGCTCGCCGTGCGTTCGCGCGCGTTGCCACTCGGCGATCCGCGCAAAGGACCGGTCGTGCTCGGCTCGGTGGTCGACATGAGCACGGTCGAGCGCTGCAACGCGCTGATCGACGACGCGCTCGCCAAAGGCGCGACGCTCGTGTGCGGCGGCAAAAGCGAAACCACGCTGATGCCCGCGACGCTGCTCGATCGCGTGAGCCCGGACATGCGCATCTATCACGACGAATCGTTCGGACCGGTCAAGCCGATCGTGCGTGTGCGTGGCGAAGAAGCCGCAATCGCATGCGCGAACGACAACGAGTACGGCTTGTCCGCGGCGGTGTTCAGCCGCGACATGGCCCGTGCGCTGAACGTCGCGAAGCGCATCGAATCGGGCATTTGCCACGTGAATGGTCCGACCGTGCACGACGAAGCGCAGATGCCGTTCGGCGGCGTGAAGGCGAGTGGCTTCGGCCGCTTCGGCGGCAAGGCGGGCATCGCGGAGTTCACCGATCTGCGCTGGGTCACGCTGCAAACCACGCCGCGTCACTATCCGTTCTAACGAGGAGCGTCGCGATGCTTGAGGCTTTGGACATTGGGATTCTCGGTGCGGGCGCGATGGGTTCGCTGTTCGGCGGTCTGCTCGCCGAAGCGGGCCATCGCGTCACCCTGGTCGATATCGACGACGCGCATCTCGACGCGATTCGCGGCGCAGGGCTGCGTCTCTCCACGGACGCGGGCTCGCGCATCATCGGCAATCTGCGAGCGTGTCGTCCCGAGCAGGCCGAGGCCGGGCCGCAATTGCTGATCGTCTTCACGAAGACGCTGCATACCGACGCGGCGCTCGCCTCGGCGCAGGCGCTGCTCGGTTCGCGCACGGCGGTGCTGTCGTTGCAGAACGGGCTGGGCAATGTCGAGCGGATCGCGCGTTACGTGCCGCGCGAACGCGTGATGGTCGGCATGACGACGTGGCCGGCGGACAAGCCGGGGCCCGCGCAGGTCAGCTCGCACGGTGCCGGTGAAATCCGCCTGATGAACGCGGATGGCCAGATGCATGCGCACGTGCGCCGCGCGGTCGATGCACTGAACTCGGCCGGCCTGAACTGCATTGCCGATCCGAACGTGTGGTCCGCGATCTGGGAGAAGGTCGCGTTCAACGCCGCGTTGAACAGTCTGTGCGCGCTCACGCAATGCACGGTCGGCGAGCTGTCGAACGTGCCGGACGGCGAGGCGCTGACGCTGAAGATCGTCGCCGAGGTGGCCACGGTCGCGCGCGCAAGCGGTATCGGCTTCGACGAAGCCCATGTCGTCGATACCGTGCGGCATGCGCTCGCGCTTCATCGCGCGCATCGGCCGTCGATGTTGCAGGACGTGCTCGCGGGCCGCAAGACCGAGATCGAGGCGATCAACGGCGCGGTGGTCGCGGCGGCGCGTGCGGTAGGCGTGGCCGTGCCTTGCACCGAGTGTCTGCTGCAACTCGTGCGGCTCGTCGACGCGCGCGGTTCGCACTGACGCTCGACGGACGGCGCTCAGCGCATGGCGTGCTGGCCATACCGATGACAACAAAAAAAATCGAACAATGCGCGTGCAGCGCAAACAATGGAGACATGCTCATGAATTACGTTCCTCCCGCTTCGGCCGCGGCCTCGACCGCGCGCGACGACGCGGCGCTCGCCGGCATCGCGCACGGCGGCGGCACGGTCGACATCGGTCATGCGCTCGATGACGGTCCCTACACGCTGCTGCAGAAAATCGCGGTGGTGCTCGCGGCGCTGTCGATCGTCGTCGACGGGTTCGACAGCCAGCTGATCGGCTTCGCGATTCCGACGCTGATCAAGGAGTGGGGTATCACGCGCTATGCGTTTGCGCCGGTGGTCGCGTCGGGGCTGATCGGCATGGGCATCGGCAGTGCGTTCGCGGGGCTGTTCGCCGATCGTTTCGGCCGGCGCTGGGCCGTGATCGGCAGCGTGTTCGTGTTCGGCCTGGCGACCTGCGCGATCAGCCTTGCGCCGAACGTCGCGGCCATCGCGGCGTTGCGCTTTATCGCGGGGCTCGGCATCGGCGGCGCGCTGCCGACTTCGACGACGCTGACCGCCGAGTTCACGCCCGCGCGTTTTCGTACCTTCGCGGTGACGGCGACGATTCTGTGCGTGCCGCTCGGCGGCATGGTCGCGGGATTGTTCGCCGGGCAGGTGCTGCCGGTTTATGGCTGGCGTGGTCTGTTCGTCGCGGGTGGTGTGCTGCCGCTCGTGCTCGCCTTCGTTCTGCTCGCCGCGCTGCCGGAATCGCCGCGCTTTCTGGCGCGTCGTCCGCATCGCTGGCCCGAGCTCGCGAAGTTGCTGCGCCGCATGGCGCGCGACGTGTCGGCCGATGCGAGCTTCACCGACGTGCGTGAGCAGAGCGCCGAGCGCCATGTCGGCTTCACGGCGCTGTTTCGCGATGGCCGTTCGCGCGACACCGTCGCGATCTGGGGCGCGTTCTTCATGTGTCTGCTCGCGGTGTACGCGGCGTTCAGCTGGCTGCCTTCGATGCTGACGAGCGAGGGCTTGAGCGTGTCGCTCGCGGGCTATGGTCTGAGCGCGTACAACCTCGGCGGCGTGATCGGCGCTGTGCTGTGTGCACTCGCAATTGGACGCTACGGTTCTCGCTGGCCGCTGCTGCTATGTTGCGCGGGCGGTGTCGCGAGTGCATGGATGCTGCTCGGCGTCAGCGCGACGCAGCACACGGCGTTGATGATCGTCGGCCTCGGCTTGCACGGCCTGTTCGTGAACGCGGTGCAATCGACGATGTACGCGCTGTGCGCACACGTCTATCCAACCGGCGTGCGAGCGACGGGCACGGCGTCGGCGCTCGCGTTCGGCCGTGTCGGTGCGATTCTGAGCGCGTTCGCGGGTGCCGCTGTGATCACAGCTGGCGGTGCATCGGGCTATCTGTTGATGCTCGGTATCGCGATGGCAATCGTGCTGCTCGCGCTGGCGGTGGTGCAGCGGCATATTCCACGCAGAGGCGTCGCGACAGCGCGCTGATTGACGCGACGGTCCCTCGCGGTGCGTTCGTATCGCGGGGGACGCTTGGCGCGTGGTCTGATTTTTCCCCCTTGCAGTGATCCGTCACTCGCGCATCGCGAGTCGAAGGAGCACGTCTGTATTTAATTAGGTTTGCAAACGAAAACAGATAACTGGAAATCATGGAGACTATGAAGCTACGGATTGCAACAGCACTTGTGTTGTCCAGCGTCAGCGCACTCGCGTGCGCACAGAGCAGCGTGACGCTTTACGGTATCGTCGATACGGGCGTCGAGTACGTTTCGCACGCGAATCCGGCAGGCGATAGCGTCGTGCGCATGCCGGGCATCACGGGCGAAATGCCGTCGCGCTGGGGCTTGCGTGGTAACGAAGCATTGGGTGATGGTCTGTCGGCGATCTTCACGCTCGAAAGTGGCTTCAACATGCGCAACGGCACGTTGAACCAGGGCGGCCGCCTGTTTGGACGTCAGGCCTGGGTCGGACTGAATACGCCGTATGGAGCGCTGACGTTCGGCCGCCAGTACACGATGACCTTCTGGGCGCTGTCTGACGCGGACCTGTTCGGCCCCGATATCTATGGTGGCACCGCGTCGTTCGATCAGTATCTGCCGAGTGCGCGTAGCGACAACACGATCGTCTACAAGGGCAGCTATGCGGGGTTCACATTAGGCGCGACATGGTCGTTCGGACGCGACGCGACGGGCACCGGCAATTCGCCGGGGCAGGGAACCTGCGCGGGGTCGACAGTTGGCAACGGGCCGGCCTGCCGCGAATGGTCCGCGATGCTGCGCTACGATCGCAACGGCTACGGTGTCGCCGCGGCCTACGATCAGCAACACGGCGGCCCGGGCGCGATGGCGAATATGTACGACGGCACGCCGTCGTTCGACTTCACGAATCCGGGCGACACGGACGTGCGTATGCAGTTGAACGGCTATGGCCATATCGGCAACTTGCGGCTTGGCGGGGGCTGGCTCGGGCGGCGCGTCGACACGGTTTCGCCGGCCACGCCTAACGTGCATTCCGACCAGTACTACGTGAGCGCGTCGTACCCGGTGACGCCGGCGTTGATCGTCGATAGCGGCGTGTATCACATCGTCAACAGTCGCGACGATGCGCGCGGCACGATAGCCGCATTGCGTACGACGTATCTGTTGTCGAAGCGCACGGCGGTCTATCTGCAGGGCGCGTATCTGTGGAATAGCGACAAGGCGGCTTACACGGTCAGCCAGGGCGGCGGCGGTACGACGCCGGCGCCGGGGGCGGGTCAGCTTGGTCTGATGGCGGGATTACGGCATAGCTTCTGATTATCGCGTTGCCTTCGAAGTAACGACGCTGGCCCTTTTACAGTTGTCGGCCACGCTCTGCTGGGCGTCGGGGAATTCCAATAGTCGCTTCCGCGCGTTTCGCTGCCTGATCGAATACGCACTTGTGTCTGCCGCCAGATCGGTAGTGTGGCATTGCTGTAGTCGACTCTCCAGCACCTCGCTGTCGCGCCCGACTGAGCCGGTCCTGATCCACGCTTCCATATCACCGCGTTCGGCGGCGGTGACCATCTGTTGCGCGAGCCGTTGCAGGTTCGTACGCTCTTCCGGCGTCGCGCGCAGCGCGGCCATGCGCACGACGAGTTTCTCGAGTGGACGCCTGACCTCCAGCAATTCGAGTTGCTGGCGAATGTCGACGCCAGCGACGAGCGTGCCCCGACGAGGCAGCATCTCGACGAAGCCGATCTGCCGCAAGCGTTGAAGCGCTTCGCGAACGGGCGTCCGTCCCATTTCCATTTCGGTGGCAAGCTGGCTTTCGGAGATCATCGAGCCCGGCGGCAGCTTGCGCGTGATGATCATCTCCTCGATCTGCACGAAGGCGATATCGGCCAGCAACTGGTCAGGCTGGCTCGCGGATTCGCGTCGGACGGCATTCCTGGTGGAGCTATTTTTCTTCAGGTGGACAAACAAAACGATGAATCCACGGATCATGCCCCGGTGAGCCAAAAAGTGGCGTGCTGTCGTCAGGATACAAGTTGGCCGAGTGCGGCCATGGTCCACGCAGTCGGGCCATGGCCGCCTTGATCCGCCGCTGCCGCGCTTTAGCTACCCTGAATATAGGCCGGCAACGCCACCGCGTTTGCGACCGGATCGCCGGCCGAGTTGGTGGGGAGATACTGCGTCTGAAACGCGGTGAACATCGCGGCAAATCCATCGGCGCGCTGCACGATCACCGCGCCGTCCTGGAACGCGCCGTTTTCGTTGTAATGTGGGCCGCGCGGATTTCCCTGATTCATGTGGGTCTCGTGAAGACCATCCTTCTTCGGCAGAAACAGAAAGCCGAACCCATAGACCACGATGCCCGGCGAGGTCGGTGTCCAGAAGTCGCGGTTATGCAACTGACCGCTGCCGTTGTCGAAAGGCAGGCTTTGCGACGGCTTGCTTTCGTCGATGGTCAGGATTTCGTCGATGATGTCGTTGACGTCGGCGCGATTGCCGTTTTGATCCTCGTAGGGAATGGGCCGCATCCGGTGAATGTCGAGCAGGCTGCTGTCCTGGAAGTAATCGAGGCGTGGAAAGCCGCTGGTGTAGAGGCCGAGATTCAGTGCCTGAAGTTTGGCGGTTAGCGGATCAGCGAAGTTCAGATCGGCATAGAAGTACACATCGTCGTTACCGCTTGCGCCCGGTTGCGTCGACGCCGAATTCACGACGATGTTGAACGGCGTATTGTCGTTGCCGCTCACCGTGATCACATAGTGCGGACTGCCTATATAAGCGTCCTTAAAAGGTGCCGCGCGCAGCAGATTTCCCTTGAACATGCAGTATTCGTTCATTGCAGAAGGACCTTCTCAAAGTTGACGAACGGAAAGCGACTCGCATCCAAGCATAAGGGGCGATCCGTCGATAGACAAGCGCGTCACCTGTCACACGGACGCCATGTTTATACGGGCTAGATGAGACCTGTCCGGTTGAAGGGGTGGGATTGGCGACGTAGGCGAGAATATGCTTTTGTCCAGACGCTATCGCGATGCGCGGCAAAGTCGCCAACCGATGAGGTGAGCAGATGAACAATCCGTACCCGACATTTATCCTCGTGATGCGGCATGGCGAGAAACCGGGCGACGGGAGCGATCCGAATCTCGCACCGGCTGGCGTGCTACGCGCACAGCGGCTCGACACTTATATTCCGCAAACATTTGGCAAACCGGACACGATCATCGCGGCTGCCGATTCACCGGAAAGCTCGCGTCCGCGCGAAACGGTGGAGCCGCTCGCCGCCGCATGCGGGCTCGTCGTTCAGACGCCGTTCGCCGACAAGCAGTTTGCCGAGCTCGCGATAGCGCTGCGCACGCAGGCCGGGTATCGCGACAAACAGATCGTCGTGTGCTGGCATCACGGCGAAATTCCGAAGCTGATGAAAGCGCTGGGATGCAAGGAGGGCGACTACCCCGATCCTTGGGACCCCATCGTGTTCAACCTGATTCTGAAAGCGACGTTCGCCGCCGACGGCAAGGCGAACGTCGCGCAGATTAGCGAGCCGTTCTGAACCCGGCCGCCCATCGCGCCCATTCGACCAGCACTTGGGTCACATCGTCAGGCTGTTCCATCTTGCACATGTGGCCGCTTCGCTCGATCACGCGAAGCTTCGAGCCGCGAATCTGCGCGTGCATTTCCTCGTGACGCGCCAGGGGAACGATTTCCTGCTAAAGCACAAAGGTGCGCTGCCGGTGCCCGTCGTGATCACCGAGCCGGCCGTGGGTTATGGCTTCGGCCTTGGCCTGCTCTTCTTCTCCGGACCGATCGCCGAGGCAGCGGCGAATTCAACGGGCGATGAGCCGAACCGGACTCCGCCGAATGTGACGGCACTCGGGGGCGTCTACACGGAGAACGGTACTTGGGCCGCGGCGGCTGCCCACTTTCACACACGGGACGACGACCGGTACCGTTACCTCGGTGCGATGGCAAAGGTCGACGCTCTCGCAAGCACCTCGCGGCCCGGCTTGACGCCAGGCGCGAATTTACCAATGTCACCCAAACTCCGTCGAATGCTTTCCGAGTCGCAGTGCCTTATGCATCACCATCGACGAAGTCCCGCAAGTTGACGGTGCCACGAATACCCCAATTACCGTTTTTGATCTTCGCGTCTGACTAGCGGCGAACCAGCGATACGAGGCCGGTCGGGCGCTGAGCCGTTTTATAGCGACGACACGTGACTGCCCTCTGGAGCCGATCATTGTGGGAGTTATCAGATCGCTTTGGTTCGCACCGGCGACTAAGGTCGTTCCACCGCCCGCTTACGCCATCGAGAGCGCGGTCGATAGCGTTCGAACGCGCTCGGCGTTACACCGTTCAAGCAGTTCTCACAGGTGCCACTGTGCGGCAGTCTTCATCTGGGGTGTTCGACGGAAGACCGTGCGTGCGCCGGGGACAACGATCCAGGCTGGTGTTAACACGTAGTGGCGCAAAATCGCAAAAGAATGGCGTCTGAACCGTAAACCGCCTCGTCCGATTGCCGTATCTTCGCTGGACTACACCCAACTCGAGACGTGTCCATGCGAGCCCGACACGGGTAATAAGCCCGTAAGCCCCCCGCTTGCGAGGGACGTGACAAGGTCTTCCGTTGCCGCCGGTCCTGGTTGACGACACATCCGACTTCATACTCCCCGATTTCCTATTTTTCGCTTAACCCTCGTTTGAAGGCTATGCCATGAACTTCCTTGACGGTTCCCTCTACACCGAAAATCAGCAACCCCTGATCATCACGGCCGCGCCCTATGCCCCGTCGTGGGTGCCTTCCGACTTTCCAGAAGACATCCCTGTGACGATGGAGCAGCAGATCCAGAAGGCGGTGGATTGCTACAACGCAGGCGCTACCGTGCTGCATCTGCATGTACGAGAACTCGACGGCAAGGGCAGCAAGCGTCTGTCGAAATTCAACGAGCTGATCGCCGGCGTGCGCAACGCAGTACCCGAAATGATTATCCAGGTGGGCGGGTCGATCAGCTTCGCGCCCGAGACCGAAGGTGCCGCGGCAAAATGGCTGAGCGACGACACGCGTCACATGTTGGCCGAACTCGACCCCAAGCCGGACCAGGTTACGGTGACGATCAATACTTCGCAGATGAACGTCGTCGAACACTGGGAAGATGCTGACGTCAAGGGAACCTCCATGGAGGACCCCGAGGTCTACAACGCCTACAAGGAAATGACGGTGCCGGCGCAGCCCGGTTGGGCCGAGGAGCACATTCGTCGCCTGAACGTCGCCGGGATCCAGAGCGCGTTCCAGTGCTACAACATCAATAGCTTCGAGTCGGTAGAGCGCCTGATCCGGCGCGGCATCTACAAAGGCCCACTGGTCATGAACTGGGTGGCCATCGGTGGCGGCATGGATGCACCGAACGTCTACAACCTCGCTAACTTCTTGCGCGCCACGCCTGATGGCGCGGTCCTGACAGTCGAAAGCTCGATGCGCAACGTGCTGCCAGTCAATATGATGGGCATCGCGATGGGCCTTCACGTGCGCTGCGGCATTGAGGACAACATCTGGAACCAGTCGCGCACGCAGCGGATGAGTACGGTCGAGCAGGTCGAGCAATTGGTGCGCATCTCGCGTGAGTTCGGCCGCGAGGTGGCCACCGCCCGGCAGGCCCGGGAAATCAGCAAGATTGGCGTGTTCTACGACACCGTGGAAGAGACCCTGCTGGCCAACGGTTTCGCACCCAACCGCAATGGTGGCACTCAAGGGTTTCTGCGCAAGGCTGTCTGAGCACGGCAGGCGACAACGCATCTGGCACCTCCACGAGCGCCGTGTATCGAAGCTGGAGATGACGTGTACGTGCGCAACTGCCTTGACGCCTGCAATGCGTGATATTCGACAGGGCCTTGTTCGCCGATTCGGTGCCCGGCGCCGGAGTGGGCTTCCTGATCGGCCGGCGCGGCAAGGAGGGCGACAAGGCGCTGGTGGGCGAGCCCAACCCCGATCAGTGGGAGGAATACGCCGAGAATAATTGCGTGTTCCGCTTCACGTTGCCCGAAGAGCGGCGGTACATGTGCAATGTCAGCGGGCCGTACATGAAGCTCGCTCTGGAAGAGGGTTCGGCAGTGCCGCCCGTACAGTCGCACTTTTACGTCCAGTCCGTGCTCGACGCTGCAAAAGCGCGACGGGTATCAAGACTACGAATGCGCGCCAAGCCTCGCGCGGCTTTGCCATCAGCGCATTCAACCTTCCCGAGTTCTTCCACGGCCCATCGCGACCCCGGGGACACCCGACGGTGATTTTTCACAACCCTGCTGCCCACGCACGGTGGTCCCGACGGTCTTCCTTCGCTCGTCAGACTGAACGTATAAAGCGAGCCGTTTCCGACGTCGGGTCAGGCCAGAGCGAAACAACCACATAAGAGATCCTGCCTGTCATGAACTACGCCCCGATCCGATCACTGCTGATAGCCAACCGGTCCGAAATCGCGATTCGAGTGATGCGCGCGGCCGCGGAGATGGACATCCGCACGGTAGCCATCTATTCGAAGGAAGACCGGCTCGCGCTGCATCGCTTCAAGGCTGACGAGAGCTACCTGGTCGGCGAGGGCAAGAAGCCGCTCGCGGCCTATCTGGATATCGATGACGTGCTGCGCATCGCCCGTCAGGCGAACGTCGACGCCATCCATCCCGGTTATGGCTTCCTCTCGGAGAATCCCGATTTCGCGCAAGCGGTCATCGATGCTGGTATTCGCTGGATCGGACCGTCGCCCGAGGTGATGCGCATGCTCGGCAACAAGGTCGCAGCGCGCAACGTCGCGATCGCGGCCGGCGTGCCGGTGATGCCGGCCACCGATCCGTTGCCGTGCGACCTCGAAGCCTGCAAGGCGCTTGCCGCCGGCATCGGTTATCCGCTGATGCTCAAGGCAAGCTGGGGCGGTGGCGGCCGCGGCATGCGCGTGATCGAGGTTGAGCAGGATCTGGACACGGCGCTCGCCGCGGCGCGGCGCGAAGCGCTCGCGGCGTTCGGCAACGACGAGGTGTATCTGGAGAAACTGGTGCGCAGTGCGCGCCACGTCGAAGTGCAGGTGCTTGGCGATACGCACGGCAATCTGGTCCATCTGTACGAGCGCGACTGCACGGTGCAGCGACGCAACCAGAAGGTCGTCGAGCGCGCACCGGCGCCCTACCTCGACGGGGTCCGCCGCGCAGAACTGTGCGAAGCCGCGCTGCGGCTGATGCGCGCGGTCGGCTATACGCACGCCGGCACCGTCGAGTTCCTGATGGATGCGGACTCGGGGCAGTTCTATTTCATCGAGGTGAATCCGCGCATCCAGGTTGAACATACGGTGACCGAGATGATCACGGGGGTCGATATTGTCAAGGCCCAGATCCGTGTCACCGAAGGCGGGCGCATCGGCATGACTGAAGACCGGTGCGCCGAGGCCGGCGACGTCTACGAGCGGGCCGCCGGCGT
This sequence comes from Paraburkholderia sp., assembly GCA_036264535.1. Lineage (GTDB taxonomy): Bacteria > Pseudomonadota > Gammaproteobacteria > Burkholderiales > Burkholderiaceae > Paraburkholderia. The sequence continues at coordinate 19,946 of DATAQT010000109.1, forward strand.
ACCGGCGCAGGCGGACATTGCGCTGAACGGGCATGCGCTGCAATGCCGGATCACCACCGAGGATCCCGAGAACGGCTTCCTGCCCGACTACGGGCGCCTCACCGCCTACCGGAGCGCGGCAGGCTTCGGGGTCCGTCTCGATGCCGGCACGGCCTACGGCGGCGCCGTGATTACCCCGTACTACGATTCCTTGCTGGTCAAGGTGACGACCTGGGCGCCCACGGCTGCCGAGTCGATCCGGCGCATGGACCGCGCGCTGCGCGAGTTCCGCATCCGCGGCGTCGCATCGAATCTGCAGTTCCTCGAAAACGTCATCAATCACCCAGCCTTCGGGCGAGGGGAGGTCACGACGCGCTTCATCGACCTGACGCCCGAGCTGCTCGCCTTCACCGCCAGGCGCGACCGTGCCACCAAGCTGCTGCGCTTCCTCGGCGAGGTGAGCGTCAATGGCAATCCGGAAATGAACGGCCGCTCGCTGCCGGCGTTGCCGCTGTCGAAGCCGGTGCTGCCTGCCGTGGGCACCGCCGCTGCGTTGCCCACTGGCACGCGTGACCGCCTGCGTGAGCTCGGCGCCGAGAAGTTCTCGCGCTGGATGCTGGACCAGAAGCAGGTGCTGCTGACCGACACGACGATGCGCGACGCGCATCAATCGCTATTTGCCACTCGCATGCGCACGGCCGACATGCTCCCGATCGCGCCGTTCTATGCCCGCGAGCTGCCGCAACTGTTCTCGATGGAATGCTGGGGAGGCGCGACTTTCGACGTGGCGCTGCGCTTTCTCAAGGAAGATCCGTGGCAGCGCCTCGCACAGCTGCGCGAGCGGGTGCCCAACATCATGTTCCAGATGCTGCTGCGTGGCTCGAACGCGGTGGGCTACACGAACTACTCGGACAACGTCGTGCGCTTCTTCGTGCAGCAGGCGGCCAGCGCCGGCGTCGACGTCTTCCGTGTGTTCGATTCGCTGAACTGGGTCCGCAATATGCGCGTGGCCATCGACGCCGTCGGTGAGAGCGGCGGATTGTGCGAAGGGGCGATCTGTTACACCGGCGATCTGTTCGATGCCTCCCGTTCGAAGTACGACCTCAAGTACTACGTCGGTATTGCGCGGGAGTTGCAACGCGCCGGCGTGCACGTGCTCGGGATCAAGGACATGGCGGGCATCTGCCGGCCGCAGGCGGCGGCTGCGCTCGTCAAGGCGCTGAAGGAAGAGACGGGGTTGCCGGTGCACTTCCACACCCACGACACGAGCGGGATTTCGGCCGCGTCGGCGCTCGCCGCGATCAATGCGGGGTGCGACGCCGTGGATGGCGCGCTCGATGCAATGAGCGGGCTCACGTCGCAACCGAACCTGTCGAGTATCGCCGCCGCACTCGCGGGCAGCGAGCGCGACCCGGGACTGAATCTGGAGCGGCTGCACGAAGCGTCGATGTACTGGGAAGGCGTGCGTCGCTACTATGCGCCGTTCGAATCCGATATTCGCGCGGGCACCGCCGACGTGTACCGCCACGAAATGCCGGGCGGCCAGTACACGAATCTGCGTGAGCAGGCCCGCTCGCTCGGCATCGAGCATCGCTGGACCGAGGTCTCGCGCGCCTATGCCGACGTCAACCGGATGTTCGGCGATATCGTCAAGGTCACGCCGACTTCGAAGGTGGTCGGTGACATGGCGCTGATGATGGTGGCGAACGACCTCAGCGCGGCAGACGTGGTGGACATGTCAAAGGACGTCGCGTTCCCCGAGTCGGTCGTCTCGCTGTTCAAGGGTGAACTCGGATTTCCGCCCGACGGTTTTCCCGCGACGCTCTCGCGCAAGGTCCTACGCGGCGAGCCCCCCGCGCCGTACCGGCCGGGCGATCGGTTGCCGCCCGTCGACCTGGAGCAGGCACGCGCGCAGGGCGAGGCGGCCTGCGAGCAGCCGCTCGACGACAGACAATTGGCTTCATATCTGATGTATCCGAAGCAGACAGGCGAGTACTACGCGCATCTGCGAGCCTATAGCGATACGTCGGTCCTCCCCACGCCGGCCTTCCTGTATGGTTTGCAGCCGCAGGAAGAAGTCGCCGTCGATATCGATGCCGGCAAGACGCTCCTCGTGGCACTGCAGGGTCATCACCCCGATACCGAAGAGGGCAAGATCAAGGTCCAGTTCGAGCTGAACGGGCAGTCGCGCACGGCTGTCATCGAGCAGCGCCGGGCCACGCAGGCGGGGCCATCGCGCAAGGGCCGTCCGGTCGCGGATCCTGCGAATCCGCTGCATGTCGCGGCGCCGATGCCGGGCTCGATCGTCACGGTGGCGGTTCAAGCAGGGCAGCGAGTGGCCGCGGGCGCCACGCTGATCGCACTCGAAGCGATGAAGATGGAAGCCCACATCGCCGCCGAGCGGGATGGCGTGATCGACACAGTGCACGTCCAGCCTGGCGACCGGGTGAGTGCGAAAGACCTGTTGATCGAGTGGAAGGAGTCGGGTCCGACTTGAAAATTGACATGTCGTTCGGAGTGTTTGCCGACGTTCATTTCTGAATAGTTGCCCGAGAGTATTGATCGGGCAACGGCGGGCCGCCTTTGCAGGCGGCTCGTGCTGCGTCATAAATTGAAAATACAACTAGATTTTTGAAGTTGCAAAATCAATCAAATAACCTGACTTCTCTTCCACGTTTCCCCTAATTTAGCTTCAGATCCATTTGCCGATAACCCTCAGGCAGCACCAATCTTTCCACGACATAAAGAGCAACGACCGCGTAGCCGCAGTCAGGATGCCGTTCAACTGAGGAGTCGAAACGTAATGTCCAGCAGTCTCACCGGCGGCGACCTTGGCGGGCTGGTTGGCCCCGCCGGCGCGCAGCGCAACACGAACCTTGCGTCCTCTCAAACGGACAGTCCACTGGCAGCCGCGCGCAAACGCGCTGATCGGGCCTGCGCGGTGGTCAACTGGATCCTGCTGGCGGCGTCTTTTGGCGTTGGCTGGCACTACGATGCGTTGACGCCGGTGCTGGCCGTTGGATTGCCGCTGGCTCTTGTCTCGTCGCTTGCCGCTCTCACGATGCCAGGGCTTCTGTTCACCCGCCTGGTGTCGGCAGTGACATTCATGGGCGGCGCAGCGCTGATGATCGACGTAGGGCGCGGGCAAGATGAGTTTCATTTCACTGTATTCATCCTCCTGTCCCTCCTGCTGGCTTATCGCGACGTTCGGGTCATCTTGCTGGCGGCCGGGTTTATCACTGTGCAGCAGTTCGCCTTCAATTTTTTTCAGCAATGGGGTTGGAGCGTCAGTGTCTACCGGGACACCGGACTTGACGTGTGGGTCAGCCACTGTGCTTTTCTTGGCCTGCAGACGTTGTTTCTCACCGCCATTGCAGCGCGTCAGGAGGCGGACGCGCGCGTTGCGGGCGAGCTCGGCGCGATGGCAGAGGGCATTGGGCGTGAACCTGGCTACATCACGCTGAGCGACACTGCGGCGCGGCCCGGCAGTGCGGTGGCGGGGTCCTTCCACTCGACGCTCGACGCAGTCCGCAAGACTCTGCTTCAGGTGCGGGATAGCGCGGGAGAGGTGGCGCACGCGGTGGCCGGACTTAGCGAGCGTAACGGGGTGCTGTCGGATCGCACCGAACAGCAGCGGCGCTCCCTGGAGGGCATCGTGGCTGCCATGGAGCAGCTTAGGCAGAGCGTCCACGAGAACGCGGATCACGCCGATTCTGCGAGCAGCCTTGCAGGCTCGGCGAGCGAAGTCGCCACAGCGGGACAGCAAGCAATCAAGGCGGTGATCGATACGATGGGCGAGATTTACCGCTCGTGTGAGCGGATTACGGACATCATTGGCGTGATCGACGGCATCACGTTTCAAACCAACATTCTCGCGCTGAATGCGTCAGTCGAGGCGGCCCGCGCGGGTGACCAGGGGCGCGGCTTCGCGGTGGTGGCCTCCGAGGTGCGCACGCTGGCCCAGCGCAGCGCGGCGGCAGCCAAGGAAATTCGCGTGCTGATCGGCGAGTCGGTGGACCGCGCCCGCGCCGGCAACGGCCTCGTCGAAAGTGCGGGCAGTACGATATCTGACGTGCTCGCCAGCGTTACCCGACTGTCGGACATCGTCCACGAGATTGCCCAAGCCACCGGCGCCCAGCGGGCTGGCATCAATCAGGTCGGGGACAATATCACCGGTATCGACGAAGCGATCCGCGAGAACGCCGCTCATGTGGCCGAGACCGTGGATCAGGTCAGGCACCAGCACCAGCAGACTGATTTGCTGACTCGTGCGGTCCAGGTCTTCCGGCTTGACTAAACCGATGCGCGCCAGCCGAACACGGGAATAGTTGGAAATACAAGGATTGCGCCCGTGCCGTCGCAGTCCCAGCGCGACGCAGGGACGCGGCGAGTGGCCGCTTTCCTAGGTATAGCTGTAGACGCCTTGGCCCGACTTGCGGCCCAGGCAGCCGGCCGCAACCAGTTCGCGCAGCAGCGGGCAGGCGCGATACTTCGGGTCGCCGAAGTCCTTCAGGAACACATCCAGCACCGACAGCACGACATCGAGGCCCACGAGGTCGGCCAGCGCGAGCGGGCCGATCGGATGATTGGCGCCAAGCTTCATACCAGCGTCGATTTCCTCCGCGGTGGCGATGCCTTCGGCCAGCACGAAGAAGGCTTCATTGATCATCGGCACGAGAATCCGGTTGACCACGAACCCGGGGGAGTTCTTGACGCCGATTGGCGACTTGTCGAGACGCACCGTCAATTCGCGGATCGCCTCAGCGGTTTCGGGGCTCGTACGCACGCCGCGAATGATCTCGACGAGCGGCATCATCGGCACGGGATTGAAGAAGTGCATCCCGATGAAGCGCGACGGATCCGTGAGCGTCGCGCCCAGCGCCGTGATCGAGATCGACGAGGTATTCGAGGCAATGATGGCGTCGCCCCGTGTGACCGATTCGATCTGCTTGAGGATGCGCACCTTCAGATCGTTGTTTTCGGTGGCAGCTTCGATCACGAGGTCGACCTCGCCGAGGCGCTGGTAATCGGTCGATGTTTCGATGCGCGCGAGCGCGCCCGTACGCACCACGTCGTCGAGCTTGCCCTTGGATACCAGCCGCTCGAGGCTGCTGCTCAAGGTCGCCACGCCCTTGATAAGGGCCGCATCCGTGACGTCGATCATCACGACCTTCAGGCCGGCGACGGCAGCCGACTGGGCTATGCCATTGCCCATCGCACCTGCGCCGACGACGCCCATACGTTCGATTTTCATTTGACGGGTCTCTCTTGGTTAAGGTTTTCGAAAATGGCCGCGATGCCCTGGCCGCCGCCGATGCACATCGTGACGAGCGCGTACCGGCCGCCCGTGCGCTTCAGTTCATAGAGGGCCTTGACCGTAATGAGTGCGCCCGTTGCTCCGATCGGGTGCCCAAGAGAGATGCCGGAGCCGTTCGGATTCACCTTGGCCGGGTCGAGCTGCAACTCCTGGCTGACTGCGCAAGCCTGCGCGGCAAACGCCTCGTTGGCCTCGACGACATCGATATCGCCAATACGCAGGCCAGCGCGCTCGAGCGCCAATTTGGTGGCGGGCACCGGACCGATGCCCATGTAACGGGGATCCACGCCCGCGTGCGCGTAGGCTATGAGCCGCGCCATCGGCTTGATGCCAAGGCGCTGGGCGGCTTGCCTTTCCATCATCAGGACCGCGGCTGCGGCGTCGTTGATACCGGAGGCGTTGCCGGCTGTGACGGTGCCATTTTCCTTCTTGAAGACAGGACGCATGGCGGCCATCTCCGCCTGGTCGACTTCAGCGCGCACGTGTTCGTCGGTGTCGAATACGATTTCCTTGCCCTTGACCTTTCGCCTGATCGGCAGGATCTGCTCCTTGAAGTGGCCCTCGGCAATTGCGCGCGCGGCGCGGCGGTGCGACTCCACCGCAAGCGCGTCCTGCTGTTCGCGCGTAATGCCGAACTTCTCGGCGACGTTCTCGGCCGTCACGCCCATCGGCACGGTGTCGAACGGATCGTTCAACGCACCGAGCATCATGTCGACGAGGCGGCTGTCGCCCATGCGCGAACCAAAGCGGGCGTCCGTCGAGATGTAAGGTGCGCGGCTCATGTTCTCGGCGCCGGCGCCGATGGCGACATCGGCATCGCCGAGGAGAATGGTCTGCGCCGCCGAGACGATCGCCTGGAGACCGGACCCGCACAGGCGGTTGACGTTGAAGGCGGGGGTGGACGGAGGCACGCCGCCATTGAGTGCGGCAACCCGCGAAAGGTAGAGATCCTTCGGTTCGGTCGGGATCACGTTGCCGAAAACGACGTGACCGACCTGGTCGCCGGCGACGCCAGCACGAGCGAGCACCTCCTGCACGACGAGGGCACCCAGTTCAGTCGGGGCCAGGTCTTTCAGGCTACCGCCAAATTTTCCGATCGCGGTGCGCACACCGCTGACGATGACTACTTCGCGTTCCATTTTCAATCTCCTTGAGGGTTGGACACCCATCAGTCCGAGGCTTGGAAGGCGACGGGAGCTCGCAGAACTTCGCTCGGGCCGGTAAGAACTGGTTGACAATGCAACGCCGGAATGGGAGATCGTCAAGCAGCGGCGCGAGCGCGGTCGAAGTGCCCAAGGCGGGTAACACGACAGCGGGAGCTGATGGGGCGAGGAGCCGGGATGGCTATTCAGATTATGCAGCAACGGAAGTGAGCTGTGCTGGTGTTCACCCCAAAAGGCGGAACGTGCGCCGACCTGCGGATTTTTAATCAAAATGTTCCCTTTATCGTTGAATTAGCAACGAAAATGGTTGCTATCGCACGACAGAGGGCATACCGCTCCCCTGGATCATAGCGAAGGTATTTCTTCGTTGTTATGTCGATGATTTAAGTGAATGTTCTTTCAGAGTGTGGCCGAACGCCGCGCACGCGTCGTCGCAACCCCTATAGACTTACAAACGGTAAGGTAAGAGTCTGAGAACAGGAGGCCGCAATGGGTAGTGCAGTCAGAAACGAAGTTCACCTGGAGCCGCTGATCGCGATCGCCAGCGAGGAACTTGGCATTCGATCACTCACGCAATCGGGCAAGGTCACGGAGGACATCCGGCTCGTCCGGATCGAGAGGCTCGCCGCCGCACTTGAGCGCGCCTATGAATTCGGGCTGTTGATGGGGCACAGCGTAGCGCGGGCCGAGCATCCGAAATCCTCGTGGTCCAAGCTGAAGGGTCGCGACGAACAGGAGTGGGTGCGATCCGCAGCGGTCGATATTCTCGGTGCCACGTGGCGCGATAGCTAAAAGTTGGAGGCGGTGGTGACTATCAAACGTAGGAAAGAGGCTTATTGGGCGGCGCTGGCCGCAATCGCCAGTCAGAATCTGGAAATCGACTCGTTCGAAGAAACCGGAAAGAAGTTGCAGGATATCCGGTTGCTACGGGTTTCGGACGTCGCCAACGCGCTTGAGCAGGCATATCAGATGGGCCTTACGGTCGGCTATAACGCCGAGTTGGGGTGAGGCGATTTGAAGACGACGTCACCAGCCGAGGCTTATAATTCGCCCACGTAAAGGATTGAGGGGTGAGCGCCGTGGCGAGATCGTATGAGGTCATTCAATCGGAGATCGCAAAGCTTCAGAGGGAGGCCGAGGAGGCGCTTGTTCAGGAACGCGACGAAGCTATCGTGAGGATTCGCGCGGAGATGACGAAATATCGGATATCCGTCGACGAACTCACCAGCGCCACGCCCACCCAACGCAAGGGCGCGCTCGCAAGGACACGTGGTGCCGCGCCGAAGACGAAGCCGGTTCTGGTGGCCGCCAAAAAGGCTGTTGCGGCGCCTCGCAAGAAGGCAGCAGAGGCGCCTGTCAGTGCCGCTGAAGAATCTCCAGCCGTCAGACTGCTTCAGGACGCGGGCATCGATTTCCGACGCAAGCGGCCGGAGGCTGCGCAGGCGTCGGCACCGGCGCAGAAAGTCGCGTCAAAGGCAGCAGGAGCTGCGAGGTCCACGCCGGCCAGGAAGGCGGGGAATGCGGGGGCTAAAGCAAAAGCCACCGCCGCCCGCTAAACCGCGGCCGCTCCACTGACGGCCGCCGTTGGCGCAACGCCTCGGCGGCTTTGTTCTTTTCCGGTGACTGATTGGCCATCAACTTTTGTTGCATGCAAGGACGCCCCCGGGCGGCACATTGCTTTAATGTGCTGGAACCACAGGAAATTTCAACGCTGAATGGCGGCAGAGCCAGGCGCGCTGCGTCAATTGAGCGGCACGCCACGCGCGTGGCGTCTTGCTGAATCGCGCGGCGAACCATTTCGTGAAAGAGCCCTGCTGGTTATAGCCAGGAAGGACCGCGACCCGGCTGATCGGGGAGCATGGGTTGCTCATATAGAGCATGGCCAACTCACGCCGAACCTCGTCGAGGAGTGCAGTGAAGCTGGTACCCGCCACGTCGAGCTGGCGCTACATCGTTCGCACCCTCAGTCCCAGATGGCGCGCAACCTGTTCGACCATGGCCTGCTCGAGCGCAGCAACAGAAAGATCGCCTTGCGCACTTCCAGCGCCTTCGAATCAGTACCCGCCACCTTGATGGGGTCAGCGAGGCTTTGTGCATATCTCACCAGTTCCGGATCGGCGGCGGGATTCGGATACTCGAGGTCGGCAGCACCACAGACGAACCCGTTGAAGTCGCTGCCGTACACCATGGGGCAACCGAAAAAGCGCCGATGAAAAGTCAGATCGGCCGGGGCGGGATGGGCGAAGTGGATGGCTCGCGGTTTCCAGTGGACACCTGGCAGGGCGCTGGAGTGGCGCGTAAGGACACCGGCCGCCAGTTCGATCGCCTGCCTGGTTGGCGTGCCCGGATCGACGACCAGTTCCTCCCGTATCGTGACCGTGTCACCAGCAGTCTCGACGTACATGGCGAGCGCTTCATTGAGCAGATGCCGAGATTGCGCCGTGGCGAGCAACACCTCGCGCAGAGTGCGCTTGTGCGCCAGCAGCACATTGACGACCCCGACCCCGAACTTCTGCCGGGTCTCAGCCACCTGAAGGCCGAATGTCGGGCACGACGCCTTTTCGGCCGTCAGTTCCATCAGTTCGTAAGCGGCCGCAACAGGTACGCGGTCATCCGGGTTCGCCAACGCTGCGGCGTCGATGCCGACCTGCTGAGCAAGGTCGACCGGATTGAGCCCAAAGCGCCGTGTCACATCAAAATACCCGCTCAGGGCTGCCGAGCGAAGCATAGTTTTCATTACAACCTTTTTGATCTCGATAACTCGTAGTACGTCTTGAATAACCAGTATTCGTAACATCGACGCCGAGTTTGCATCTCCGGTTCGGAGTTAAGTTGACTTAGCAACTTCAACAACGTCATGGTAGTGGTCCCTATTGGTGTTTTCACCAAGTGGCACCAAAAACTAAAACGATGGCATCCAATCATCAAATTGTAATGCGCGTTTGCCGTATCGTCTTTCAACAGCGGTTCGACGCCTTTTGCGACCACCCCTGATGGTGCCGGAGCGCCGCCACTCTGACAGGAGCCTGAAAAGATGCAGTTTCTCGACGATTCGTTGCACCCCGAGAATCAGGACAAGGTAGTCATCACCACGGCACCGTACGGTCCGGAATGGATGCCCGAGGACTTCCCGGAAGACATCCCCGTGACGATGGACGAGCAGATCCAGAAGGCC
>DATAQT010000130.1:0-3889 GCA_036264535.1 Paraburkholderia sp.
CTCTGATAGCCGCCGAGCGCGGTCTGGATCGCATACTGGCCGGGCACGTTCGGACACAGCCGCATCGAAGCGAGGATGCCGAGCCCTTCCAGATAGTCTTTCGCGAGCCGGCGATTCTCGCCGGTCAGGCCCGAAATGGCCATCCAGCCGGCGCGATAACCGCATGAGCGATAGCTCTTCGACAGGCTGTTGAACGTGACGGTCAGCACGTCTTCGGACAGCGACGCCATCGACGTGTGCGTCTTGCCGTCGTAGACGATCTTGTCGTAAACCTCGTCGGCGAAGATCACGAGGCCGTGCTGGCGCGCGATCTCGATCAGACCGAGCAGCAGTTCGTCCGAATACAGCGCGCCGGTCGGGTTGTTCGGGTTGATCACGACGAGCGCGCGCGTGTTCGGCGTGATTTTCGCGCGGATGTCGTCGAGGTCGGGCATCCAGCTATTCGACTCGTCGCAGATGTAGTGCACCGGCGTGCCGCCCGCGAGGCTCACGCCGGCGGTCCACAGCGGGTAATCGGGCGCCGGCAGCAGCACTTCGTCGCCGTCGTTGACGAGGCCCTGTAGCGCCATCACGATCAGCTCGGACGCGCCGTTGCCAATGTAGATGTCGTCGAGTTCGACGCCGTGCACGCCCTTTTGCTGGGTGTAGTGCATGATCGCCTTGCGCGCGGCGAACACGCCCTTCGAATCGGAGTAGCCCGACGAGTTGGGCAGGTTGAGAATCATGTCCTGAATGATCTCGTCCGGCGCCTCGAAGCCGAACGGCGCCAGATTGCCGATGTTCAGCTTGATGATGCGGTGGCCCTCTTCTTCGAGCCGCTTCGCATGTTCGAGGACGGGCCCGCGAATGTCGTAGCAGACATTCAACAACTTGTTGGATTTGAGAATCGGTTTCACGGCGGGCACTTCATCCTGGTTGATGGCTGGGGCAAACCTTGGGCAAACGGGGCCCGGCTGACGATGCCGGGCCGCTCAGATTCACCGCTACGGGGATTCGGACGCGGCGGCGCCGGCGACGGCGGCCGCCGCGAAATGGGGTCGAACTGTCGAGCCGCCGCGGCTTTCCGGGTTCCGGCGCGGGAAAAAAACGCAGCGAAAGCGGGCGATGCCAACACAGGTAGCCGGTGGGCCACGCCGCTGAGCCCAGCGCGGCTTGTGGCGGCACTTGAGCGAGGGGCGCCGCAAGGCGGCTAAAAAGTTATAATTTAGCGGATTTTGGCCGACTTCCGCAATGCACCACCCGCAACGGCAAGCCTTTTCGGCCTTCTCGTGTGTCACCCGCGTCGACCCGCGCGGCCTGTGCGACGTGCAGCCAGGCCGGCAACACGCATGACGTCTCACGACGACTTCGGAAAACCAATTTGAAATTACATCAGGATTCTCGCGGCGCGCTGAATACCGTTACCGGGTACGGCGCCGACTACGTCGAAATCAACCTAGTGCGTCACGCGGGCAGCATTCTCGTGCTGCCGGACGCGCCGGTCATTGCCTGGCCCGTCTCGTCGTTCGAGCAGCTGAGCGCCGAGCATTTCGCGATGCTGGTCGACGCCGCGCCCGAAGTGGTCGTGTTCGGCAGCGGCGAGCGGCTGCGCTTTCCGCATCCGCGCCTGACCGCCGCGCTCACCGCGAAACGCATCGGCGTCGAAACGATGGACTTCAAGGCCGCCTGCCGCACCTACAACATTCTGATGGCCGAGGGCCGCAAGGTCGCGGCCGCATTACTGATCGAAGCCTGACCGAGCCCGGCGCCGGCGCATCCCGCATGGGCCCGCACCGGCGCACCCGGCCGCCCGTTCGGGCCCCCAGCGCGTGCCCGTGCGCGCGCTGTCGATAACAAAAAGGTTGAAATTCATGAACGATACGCCCTCGAGGCTACCGCTCAACCGCACCGCGATCCTGTTGCTGGTGCTGGTTCTCGCCGTGATCTGGTTCGTGCCGCTCGGCTGGCGCCATCTGCTGCCGAGCGACGAAGGCCGCTACGCCGAAATGGCGCGTGAAATGTTCCTGACCGGCGACTGGATCACGCCGCGCTACAACGCCTACAAGTACTTCGAGAAGCCGCCGCTGCAGACCTGGGCGAACGCGCTGACGTTCGCGTGGTTCGGCATCGGCGAATGGCAGGCGCGGCTCTACACCGCGCTGACGGGCTTCGCCGGCGTACTGCTGATCGGCTTCACCGGCGCGCGCGTGTTCAACGCGGCGACCGGCGTGTTCGCGGCGCTCGTGCTCGCCTGCTCGCCTTACTGGAACCTGATGGGCCACTTCAACACGCTCGACATGGGCCTGTCGTTCTGGATGACGCTCACCTTGTGCGCGCTGCTGCTCGCGCAACGCCCCAATCTGCGGCCCTCGTGCGTGCGCGGCTGGATGTGGGTGTGCTGGGCGTCGATGGCGCTGGCGGTGCTCTCCAAGGGTCTGGTCGGGCTGATCCTGCCGGGCGCGGTGCTCGTGCTCTACACCTTGATCGCGCGCGACTGGGCGCTGTGGAAGCGCCTGCATCTGGTGAGCGGCCTGATCGTCTTTTTCGCGATCGTGACGCCGTGGTTCGTGCTAGTGCAGGAGCGCAATCCGGAGTTCCTGAACTTCTTCTTCATCGTCCAGCAGTTCCAGCGCTATCTGACGCCCGAGCAGAATCGTCCCGGCGCGTTCTACTATTTCGTGCCCGTGCTGCTGGTGGGCTTCCTGCCGTGGCTGTCGGTGACCGTGCAAAGCGTGCGCCACGCGTGGCGCCAGCCGCGTCAGCCGAACGGCTTCGCGCCGGTCACGCTGATGCTCACGTGGATCGTCTTCATTTTCCTGTTCTTCAGCGCGTCGCACTCGAAGCTGCTGTCCTACACGCTGCCGATCGCGCCGCCGATCGCGATGCTGATCGGCATGTATCTGCCGCTCGTCACGCGCGACCAGCTGCGCCGTCATCTGGCGGGCTACGCGCTGTTTTTAGTGGTCGCCGCGTTCGCCGCGCTGTTCCTGCCGCGACTCGGCACCGCACGCAACCCGGCCGAGCTGTATGTCGAATTCCGCGTGTGGGTGCTCGCGGGGCTGGGCGTCGCGATCGCGTTCACGCTGTTTGCGCTGTGGCTGAACCGCCGCGGCCAGGGCGGCATGGGTGCCAACGCGCGGGTCGGGCTCGGCAGCCTCGCCGGGTTCGGCGCTGGCTGGCTGCTGCTTGCCACGATTGCGGGCACCGGCCACGACGTGTTCGGGCGCCTGAGCTCCGGCGCGCCGCTCGCGCCCGCGATCAAGGCCGAACTCGCGAAACTGCCGCCCGACACGCCGTTCTACTCGGTCGGCGTGCTCGACCACACGCTACCGTTCTACGTCGGCCATACGATGATCATGGTCGCGCACCCGGACGAGCTCGCGTTCGGCGTCTCCGTCGAGCCGCAAAAATGGGTGCCGACGGTCGACGCGTGGATCGAGCGCTGGAAGGCCGACCGTTACGCCCTCGCGCTGATCCCGCCGCCGACCTACGACCGGCTGGTCAAGCAAGGTGTGCCGATGCAGGTGATCGCGCGCGATCCGCGTCGCGTGGTGGTCATGAAGCCGCTTGCCGACGCCGCAGCCCCGGCCGGCGCGGCCGCAACCCCCGCCATCCCCGATTTGGCCGCTTCGGCGGTCGTGCAAACGCCGCTTGCGGCATCGGCCGCAACGGCTACGTCGCCCGCGGCGGCCACGTCCGCGGCAAAGCCATAACCCTATTGAGAACCAGACCGTCCGATGAACCCGATTTCCCTCTTCTGCATCCTTGCCGGCGTCACGCTGAATGCCGGCGCGCAGCTGCTGCTCAAGGCCGGCACGAATGCCGTTGGACACTTCGAATTCACCCGTGCGAACATCCTGCCCATCGGCTTCAAGCTGGCAACCCAGCCGCCGATCATCGGCGGGCTCGC